>NZ_JBHNYP010000003.1:0-111858 GCF_054960655.1 Micrococcus sp. PSi08
GGCCCGACCCCCGCGACAACTCAACCCGGGATGCGGGAGGGTGGGCCGATGGGCCTGCTCCGCGACCTCCTCACCCGCCGCTCCGCCCGCGACCGCTCCTCCGACCCGCCGGCGACGCTCGGCCGACACCTCGACAACGCCGCGGCGATCGTGGCCGCCGCACGCCGGGCGGACGTTCCCCTCGCGGTGGCGGCGGCCCTGGCCGAGCTCGAGTCCGGTGGCCGGAACGTCTTCGGGCACGACGCCGGCGGCGTGCACAGTGCCCCGCGCGGGACGGACGTCCCCGTGACCCGGGAGCGCTACGAGGAGCTCGTGGCCCGGGTGGCGCAGGGTGAGACGTCGAACGGGGTGGGGCCCGCGCAGATCACGTGGCCGCCGTACTTCGCACAGGCGGCCGAGCGCGGCCTCCGCCTGTGGGAGCCGGAGGACAACCTGGCCTTCGGGCTGGAGATCCTCCGCGGGCACCTGCGTGGCGACCTCTCCGCGGAGGGGATCGCCCGGGCGGGGACGCTCTACAACGCCGGGACACTCGCCCACGGCGTCACCGCCTACGGCAGGCGCCTCGCCGCGGCGAGCCGCGCGTGGGCCGAACGCCTGGGCGAACCCGCCCCGCCGCCGCTCAGGCCAGGTTGACCAACAGCACGTAGGCCAGCGTGCCGGAGGCGATCGAGACCAGGGTCCGCCGCCCGGCCAGCAGATGCACGACGACCGTCACCGCCGCCGCGATCAGCGCGTGGGCCACCCGCGTCCCGTCCACGGGCTCTCCGGGGGCCAGCGCCGCGGCGTCGAGCAGCATCACCAGGGCCAGGATGGTCAGCACGCCGGCGGGCATCCACACCGCCAGCCGCGCGGCGAGCACGGACTCCCGCAACGGCTGCAGCAGGGCGAACGGCAACGCGCGCAGGCAGAAGGTCACGAGGCCCGCGACGACGGCCGCGGCCACCAGGTACGCGGCGCCGGTCATCGGGGGTCCTCCCCGGCGCCGGGCTCGGCATCCGTGCCGGCCCGCTCCCCCGTCGCGGCGACGACGGGAACCGGTCCGGTGACGGGCACGGGCTCGGGCAGCGGCAGGGCGGTCCCGCGTGCGGCGAGCACGTGGAACGCGATCAGCACCGCGGCGTAGAGGGCGAAGGCGACGACGAGCACCTGCGCCGGCGCCAGCAGCAGGGCCACCCCGACGGCGACCGCGGCCGCCAGCACGAGGGGCAGCTGGGCCCGCGTGCGGGCGGCGTCCATGGCGAGCACGATGAAGAGGGCGACGAGCGCGAACTCCAGGCCCTCCACCGGTCCGGGCAGCAGCCAGGCCACGGCCACCCCGGCGAGGCCCCCGAGCACCCAGTACGCATGCAGCGCGACCTGCATGGCGACCAGTCGGGGGCCGGTCCAACCGCGGGGCTGGGCGGCGGCGATGGCGTAGGCCTCGTCGATCAGGGCGCCCATCGAGTAGATCCGCGCGAGGCGCCCCCGGACCACGCGCAGCGGGAAGCTGAACGCATAGAACACGTGGCGGAAGTTCACGAGGAACACCGTCACGGCGATCGTGAGCAGCGGCGTGACCGCCACCACCAGCGAGACGAGCAGCAGCTCGACGGACCCGGCGAACACGACCACGGAGAACAGGGGTGCGACCCACGCGGGCAGCCCGGCCTGGACCACGAGCATCCCGAAGGCCACGCCCAGGGGGAACAGGCCGAGGCCGGCGCCCAGCGTCACGGCGACGCCGGAGCGCACCTCGGCCCACCGCGAGGGCGGAGCGGAGGCGCGCGAGGACGCTGACGAGGAGCCCATGATGGTGAGCATGCTCTCATAGGCGCCTGACGGGCGGTCGGCATGACGGAGCCGCGGCGTCACGCCGTGTCATGGCCCCGCGATCGGTGCACCCGGAGGGACTCGAACCCCCGACCCTCTCGGTGTAAACGAGATGCTCTGACCAACTGAGCTACAGGTGCCGGTGTCCGTCCAGGCTACCGGTCCGCGAGCAGGTCGCGCGTCGCCGCCTCGTGCTCGCTCCGGGTGCGTGCCTGTCCCGGGGCGGCGACCACGCGCGCGGCCTCGACCCCGTCCGCGTTGAGCAGCACGGAGACGCGGCGGGGCCGCCCGGTCTCCGCGTCGAAGACGTCGAGGGCACGGCAGGCCGCGCCGTGGGGCCAGAAATCGGAGAGCAGGGTGAGCGGCTCCGGCAGTGCCAGCTCCTCGCGGACGCGGCGCAGCACGGGGGCGGCGTCACAGGAGACCACGCGGACAGTCACCTCGTGGACCGCCACGTCCTCGGCGAGCGCCCCGATCCAGCCGAGCTCGTCCGTGCACACCGGCGTGAACGCCCCGGGCAGGAAGACGAGCCACGTGCCCCGCGGCCCGGCGGCGTCCTCGGGCCCGCGCGTCGGCGGCCACGGCCACGTCTGGCCGTGGTCGTCGCGCAGCGCGGGGACGTCGTCGGCGCCCCGCGTCCCGCCGGACGGAGCCTCAGCCACCGCGCTTCTGGACGAGCTTCTGAGCGGCCCAGTCCTCGGAGGCGCCGGCCCCGGTGGTGGCGTGCAGGCCCGCGGTGGAGGCGGCCTCGGCGACGTCCGCCGGGCTGACGTGGCCGGCGCGCCCCGTGCGGGGGGTCATGATCCAGACGGGGCCGGCATCGAGCGACCGCTGGGCGTCCACGAGGGCGTCCGTGAGATCCATGACGTCGCCGTCGTCCGCGCGCCACCAGAAGAGGACGGCGTCCGCCGGCTCCTGATCGTCCTCGGTCAGCAGCTCCTCGCCGAGCGCGTCCTCGAGCGCGTCACGGAAAGTGAAGTCGACGTCGTCGTCGTACCCCCACTCCTGCACCAGGTCGCCCCTCGAGAGGGCGAGCTCCGCCAGCAGGGCGCTGTCCGTCGAGGTCGGCGTCGACCCAGCCTGCATAGTGTCCGGTCCTCCTTGATGGTGGCGGGCACTGCGGCCCGCGCCGTCGAGCGGGTGATGATGACCACCATACGCCGTGGACGCCGCCGTTCCGGGGCCTCCGGCCGGGCGGACGCGGCGGCTGCGGTCTACTCTGGGGAGGAACAGACGCACTCTCCGGGCGACGCGCCCGGCTCGGCGTCGCGGGCCCGGACCGGATCGTCTGCCCGCAGCCCACCGCGGAGCACCCCTCCGCACGAGAACCAGGAGGCACCGTGAGCGCAGCCGAAGAGAGCTCGCAGATCCGCAGCGGTCTGACCGACCAGCTCCCGGACAAGGATCCGCAGGAGACGTCGGAGTGGATCGAGTCCCTCGACGGACTCATCGAGGAGCGCGGCACGGAGCGGGCGCAGTACATCATGCGCTCCCTCATGCAGCGCGCGAGCGCCCAGTCCGTCGCCCTGCCCTACGTGACCACCACGGACTACGTGAACACGATCCCGGCGGACCAGGAGCCGGAGTACCCGGGCGACGAGGAGCTCGAGCGCCGCTACCGCAACTACCTGCGGTGGAACGCCATGGCCCTGGTGCAGCGCGCCCAACGCGTCGGCGTCGGCGGCCACATCTCCTCCTACGCAGGCCAGGCGACCCTCTACGAGGTGGGCCTGAACCACTTCTTCCGCGGCCAGGACCACCCGGGCGGCGGCGACCACATCTTCTTCCAGGGCCACTCCTCGCCGGGCAACTACGCCCGAGCCTTCCTCGAGGGCCGCCTGACCGAGGAGGACCTCGACGGCTTCCGCCAGGAGAAGTCCCGCCAGGGCCACGGCCTGCCCTCCTACCCGCACCCGCGGATGATGCCGCACTTCTGGCAGTACCCCACCGTGTCCATGGGCCTGGGGCCGATGAACGCCATCTTCCAGGCGCAGACCAACCGGTACCTGCACAACAACGGCATCAAGGACACCTCCGACCAGCACGTGTGGGCCTTCCTCGGCGACGGCGAGATGGACGAACCGGAGTCGCGCGGCCAGCTGCACATCGCGGCCAACGACAAGCTCGACAACCTCACCTTCGTCATCAACTGCAACCTGCAGCGTCTCGACGGGCCGGTGCGCGGCAACGGCAAGATCGTCCAGGAGCTGGAGTCCTACTTCCGGGGCGCCGGCTGGAACGTCATCAAGGTCCTGTGGGGCCGCGAGTGGGATCCGCTGCTCGAGGCCGACGACGAGGGCGAGCTCGTGCGCATCATGAACGAGACGCTCGACGGCGACTACCAGACCTACAAGGCCGAGTCCGGCGGCTTCGTGCGCGACCACTTCTTCGGCCGGTCCTCCGTCACCAAGGAGATGGTGGCGGACATGACCGACGACGAGATCTGGGGCCTCAAGCGTGGCGGCCACGACTACAAGAAGGTGTACGCCGCCTACAAGGCCGCCATGGAGCACAAGGGCCAGCCCACCGTGATCCTGGCCCACACCATCAAGGGCTACGGCCTGGGCAAGTCCTTCGAGGGTCGCAACGCCACGCACCAGATGAAGAAGCTGACGGTGGACGACCTCAAGGTGTTCCGGGACCGCCACCGCATCCCGATCTCGGACGAGCAGATCGAGAAGGACCCGTACGACATCCCGTACTACCACCCGGGCGCCGACGCTCCGGAGATCACGTACATGATGGAGCGGCGCAAGGAGCTGGGCGGCTTCGTGCCGGAGCGGCGCAGCGACTACCACGCGATCCCGCTGCCTCCGGAGTCCGCGTACAAGCAGGCTCGCAAGGGATCGGGCAAGCAGCAGGCCGCCACGACCATGGCGTTCGTGCGCCTGCTCAAGGACCTGATGCGGGACAAGAACATGGGACCGCGCTTCGTGCCGATCATCCCGGACGAGGCCCGCACCTTCGGCATGGACTCGTTCTTCCCGACCGCGAAGATCTACAACCCCAAGGGCCAGAACTACCTGTCCGTGGACCGGGATCTGTTCCTGTCCTACAAGGAGTCCCCGCAGGGGAAGATCTACCACGTCGGCATCAACGAGGACGGCGCCACCGCGGCATTCAA
Source organism: Micrococcus sp. PSi08 (assembly GCF_054960655.1). NCBI lineage: Bacteria > Bacillati > Actinomycetota > Actinomycetes > Micrococcales > Micrococcaceae > Micrococcus > Micrococcus sp. PSi08. The sequence goes on from NZ_JBHNYP010000003.1 coordinate 4,934, forward strand.
CGCGGTCGGCACGGCGTACTCCACGCACGGCGAGCCGATGATCCCGGTCTACATCTTCTACTCGATGTTCGGCTTCCAGCGGACCGCGGACAACATCTGGGCCGGAGCCGACCAGCTTGCGCGCGGCTTCATGATCGGCGCCACCGCCGGGCGCACCACCCTCGCCGGCGAGGGCACCCAGCACATGGACGGTCACTCCCCCGTCCTGGCGTCCACGAATCCGGCCGTGAAGCACTACGACCCGGCGTACTCGTACGAGATCGCCCACATCGTGCGCCAGGGCCTGGAGGACATGTACGGCGACCACGACCGCGGGGACGACGTCCGCAACGTCATCTACTACCTCACGGTGTACAACGAGCCGATCACCCACATCGAGGAGCCCGAGGGCCTCGACGTGGAGGGCCTGCTCAAGGGCATCTACCGCCTCTCCGAGGGCCAGGGCGACGGCCCGAAGGTCCAGCTCCTGGGCTCCGGCGTCTCCGTGCCGTGGGCGCTCGACGCCCAGCGGATCCTCTCCGAGGAGTGGGGCGTGAACGCCTCCGTGTGGTCGGTGACCTCCTACAACGAGCTGTACCGCGACGCCGTCGCGGCGGAGAAGGACGCCCTGAAGGAGCCGTCCGCCACTGCGCGCGTGCCCTACGTGACGCAGGCGCTGCAGGGGGCCGAGGGCCCGATCGTGGCCACCTCGGACTACTCCACCTCGTGGACGAACCAGATCCGCCCGTTCGTGCCGAACCGCTTCTCTGCGCTCGGCGCCGACGAGTTCGGCTTCGCGGACACCCGCGCCGCCGCCCGTCGGTACTTCCTCATCGACACCCACTCGATGGTGGTCCGCGCGCTGCAGCTCCTCGAGGAGGAGGGCGAGGTCGAGCGGGGCACGGCCGCGAAGGCGCACGAGAAGTACCGCCTGGACGACGTCAACGCCGGCACCACCGGCATCGCGGCCGGCGTCGTCGCTGTAGGAATCCCACAACACGCGCCTAGGATGAAGCGCATGCCCGAGCCCCGCCCCGCCGCCCCTCGCCCCGTGAGCACCGACGGGCTGGCCCGACTCAGGAGCCACCTGGGCGCCCTGAACACGGCGGTGCTGCAGCGGTTGGACGCCACCCTGCCCTGGTACCGCCGACTCACCCCGGACGAGCGCAGCGCCCTCGGGCTCGTGGCCCAGCGCGCCCTGCAGGGCTTCCTCACGTGGTTCGAGCGGCCCACCTCCACGGGCCACGTCCTGCAGGACGTCTTCGGGCCCGCGCCCACCGATCTCACCCGGGCGATCTCGCTGCAGCGGGCCCTCCAGCTCATCCGGACGATGGTGGACGTCGTCGAGACGCGGGTGCCGGAGCTGCTGGCCGAGCGCGACCAGGCGCCCGTCCGCGAGCACATCCTCCACTACTCGCGCGAGGTCGCGTTCGCGCTCGCAGACGTGTACGCCCGGGCCGCGGAGATGCGCGGTGCGATGGACTCGCGGCTCGAGTCGGTCCTGCTGGACGCGGTGCTGCGCGGGCAGGACCCGGACGAGATCCGGCATCGGGCCACGGCGCTGGGCTGGCGTGGGGACCACGACGTGATGGTCATGGCCGGTCTCGCCCCGGGGCAGGACAAGCCCGCGTTCATCCCGGACCTGCGGCGGGCCGCGGCGCGGCTCGACTGCGACCTGCTCGTGGGCGTGCAGTCCGAACGGCTCGTCCTCGTGGTCGGCTCGGTGCGGGACGCGCGGGCGGTGGGCGAGGCGCTCGCGCGCTGGTTCGCGCCGGGACCGGTGATCGTGGGACCCGTCGTGGACTCGCTGATCTCGGCGCACGTCTCGGCCCGGCACACCCTCGCCGGGCTCAGCGCGGCGGCCGCCCATCCCCGGGCGTGCCGGCCCACCCCGGCGGAGGACCTGCTGCCCGAGCGGGCGCTGCTGGGCGACCCCACGGCCCGGGAGGCCCTCGTGGACGGGGTGTTCACGCCCCTGGCCGACGCCGGCACCTCCCTGCTGGAGACCGTGGACGCGTACGGCGCGCTGGGCCACTCGCTCGAGGGCACGGCCCGCGAGCTGTTCGTCCACGCGAACACCGTGCGGTACCGCCTCAAGCGGGTGGCCGAGGTGACCGGCTGGGACCCGCTGGTCCCTCGCGACGCGTACGTCCTGCAGACCGCGATCACCCTGGGCCGGCTCGCGGGGGCGCGGCCGACGACCGGGACAGGCTCGGACTGAGCCGGGGCGGCGCCCCCCCCACTTGTAGAAACCCTCCAAACCCACTCGCCGTGCTTCGTGGCGCGATCTGCCCGGGATGGCGGCCGATCCTGACACGATGGAGGAATGCTTGCCATCGTGTGCCCCGGACAGGGGTCCCAGACGCCCGGCTTCCTCGCCCCCTGGCTCGAGCTGGACGGAACCCGCGACCTGCTCGCATCCCTCTCCGACGCCGCGGGCGTGGACCTGATCCGCCACGGCACCGAGTCGGACGAGGAGACCATCAAGGACACCGCCGTCGCCCAGCCGCTGATCGTGGCGGCCGGCCTCGTGGCCGCCGCGGCCCTCGAGGCGGATGCCGCCGCACCGGAGTCGACCGTCGTGGCCGGCCACTCCGTGGGCGAGATCACCGCGGCCGCCGTCACCGGCGTGCTGTCCCCCGCCGAGGCCCTCTCCCTGGTGCGCGTGCGCGCCACCGGCATGGCCCGGGCCGCCGCGGCCACGCCCACGGGCATGGCCGCCGTCGTGGGCGGGGACCAGGACGAGGTCCTCGCGGCCATCGACGCGGCGGGCCTGGCGCCCGCCAATGTCAACGGCGCCGGCCAGATCGTCGCCGCCGGCACCGCGGAGGCCCTCGGCGCGCTCGCCGAGTCCGCCCCCGCCCGCGCCCGCGTGATCCCGCTCAAGGTGGCCGGCGCGTTCCACACGGAGCACATGCGCCCCGCCGTGGACGACCTCGCGGCCCACGTCGCCGGCCTCTCCCCCTCGGACCCGCGCCTGCCCCTGCTGTCCAACCGGGACGGCGAGGCCGTCGAGTCCGGCACGGACGTGCTCGCCCGGATCGTGGACCAGGTCACCCGCCCGGTCCGCTGGGACCTGTGCATGGCGACCATGGCCACGCGGCAGGTCACGGGCGTCCTGGAGCTGCTGCCCGGTGGCACACTGACCGGACTGGCCAAGCGCGGTCTCAAGGGCACCGCGCAGCTCGCCGTGAAGACCCCCGAGGACCTGGACGCCGCGCGGGCGTTCCTGGCCGAGCACTCGGCCTGAACCCCGCGCACCGCCCGGCAGAGAGAAGCACCATGACCGTCACCCTGAAGCAGCACGAGCGCCCCGCGGCCAGCCGCATCGTGGCCGTGGGCGCCTACCGCCCGGCGAATTTGGTCCCCAACGAGGACCTCATCGGCCCCATCGACTCGTCGGACGAGTGGATCCGCCAGCGCACCGGCATCGTCACGCGCCAGCGCGCCACGGCGGAGGAGACCGTGCCCGTCATGGCCGTGGGCGCCGCCCGGGAGGCCCTCGAGCGGGCCGGCCTGCAGGGCTCGGACCTGGACGCCGTGATCGTCTCGACCGTCACCTTCCCGCACGCCACCCCCTCGGCCGCGGCCCTCGTGGCGCACGAGATCGGGGCCACCCCGGCGCCCGCCTACGACGTCTCCGCCGCGTGCGCCGGCTACTGCTACGGCGTGGCCCAGGCCGACGCGCTCGTGCGTTCCGGCACCGCGCGGCACGTGCTCGTGGTCGGCGTCGAGCGCCTCTCCGACGTCGTGGATCCCACGGACCGCTCCATCTCCTTCCTCCTGGGCGACGGCGCGGGCGCCGTGATCGTGTCGGCCTCGGACGAGCCGGGCATCTCCCCCTCGGTGTGGGGCTCGGACGGGGAGCGCTGGTCCACGATCTCCATGACGCACTCGCAGCTGGAGCTCCGCGATGCCGTGGAGCACGCCCGCACCACGGGCGACGCCTCGGCGATCACCGGCGCGGAGGGGATGCTCTGGCCCACGCTGCGCCAGGACGGGCCCTCCGTCTTCCGCTGGGCCGTGTGGTCGATGGCGAAGGTGGCCCGCGAGGCCCTCGACGCCGCGGGCGTGGAGCCCGAAGACCTCGCCGCGTTCATCCCGCACCAGGCCAACATGCGGATCATCGACGAGTTCGCCAAGCAGCTGAAGCTGCCGGAGTCCGTCGTCGTGGCCCGGGACATCGCGGACGCCGGCAACACGTCGGCCGCGTCCATCCCGCTGGCCATGCACCGTCTGCTGGAGGAGAACCCCGAGCTCACCGGCGGCCTGGCCCTGCAGATCGGCTTCGGCGCCGGGCTGGTCTACGGCGCCCAGGTGGTCCGCCTCCCCTGAGGCGGCGCCGTCTGATTCACTGATCACGTACACCCCACACCCCTACCGAAGGAGACGCCCCATGGCTTCCAAGGAAGAGATCCTCGCCGGCCTCGCCGAGATCGTGAACGAGGAGACCGGCCTCGACACCGCCGAGGTGCAGCCGGAGAAGTCCTTCACGGACGATCTGGACATCGACTCGATCTCGATGATGACCATCGTGGTCAACGCCGAGGACAAGTTCGGCGTGAAGATCCCGGACGAGGAGGTCAAGAACCTCAAGACCGTCCAGGACGCCGTCGACTTCATCGACGGCGCCCAGGCCTGATCGGCCCACGACGGCGGCGGGCCCGGCCCGCCCCGTCCCCTCGGTGAGCGCCGGGGGCGCGTGAGCGCCCCCGGCCCCCGACACCCTCGACTTCCGGCACCCCGGCGAGCGCCGCGCATCGTGCCGACGACACCCCTCCGCCCGATCCCCACTCGAGACCCAGAGGCAGCAGACCCATGACCCGCACCGCAGTGATCACCGGCCTCGGCGCCACCACGCCCATCGGCGGCGACGTGCCCACCTTCTGGTCCCACGCCCTGCAGGGCGTCTCCGGTGCGCGCACCATGGAGCACGACTGGGTGGAGAAGTACGAGCTGCCGGTCACCTTCGCGGCCGAGCTGGCCGTGCCCACCTCCGAGGTCCTCTCCAAGGTGGAGCAGAAGCGCCAGGACCCGGCCACCCAGATGGCGACCGTCGCCGCGCGCGAGGCCTGGAAGGACGCCGGCCTCGAGGGCGCGGAGGTCGACGGCGACCGGCTCGCGGTGGCCTTCGGCACCGGCATCGGCGGCGTGTGGACCCTCCTGGACGGCTGGGACACCCTGCGCGAGCGCGGCCCGCGCCGCGTGCTGCCCATGACCGTCCCGATGCTCATGCCCAACGGCGCCGCCGGCGCGCTCTCCCTCGAGTTCGGCGCCCGTGCCGGCGCCCGCACGGTGGTGTCCGCGTGCGCCGCCGGCACCGAGGCGCTCGAGACCGCGCTGCTGCTCGTCCGCTCCGGCCAGGCCGACGTCGTGATCTGCGGCGCCGCCGAGGCCGCCGTGCACCCGCTGCCGATGGCCGCGTTCGCCGCGATGCAGGCGCTGTCCAAGCGCAACGACGACCCACAGGCCGCGTCCCGCCCCTACGACGTGGACCGCGACGGCTTCGTCCTCGGTGAGGGCGCCGGCGTCATGGTGATCGAGTCGGAGGAGCACGCGAAGGCCCGCGGCGCGCGCGTGTACGCCGAGCTGGCCGGCGCGGGCGTCAGCTCCGACTCCCACCACATCACCGCGCCCGAGCCCGAGGGCCTGGGCGCGACCCGTGCGATGCGCGCCGCCCTGAGGTCGGCCGACATCACCCCCGAGGACGTGTGCCACGTGAACGCCCACGCGACGTCCACACCCAAGGGCGACGCCCCGGAGTACCTGGCCATGCGGGCCGTGTTCGGCGACCACCTGGACCAGGTGCAGGTCTCGGCCACGAAGTCCCAGACCGGCCACCTGCTGGGCGCCTCAGGCGCGATCGAGTCGATCCTGTCCGTGCTCGCCGTGCACCACGGCCAGGCGCCCGTGACCATCAACCTGGACCACCAGGACCCGGAGATCCCGCTGAACGTGGTCACCGGCTCCCCCGCCCGCCTGCCCGAGGGGCCGCGCGTGGCCGTGAAGAACTCGTTCGGGTTCGGCGGCCACAACGCGGTGGCCGTGTTCCGCAGCGTCTGAGCCGGAGCGCCGCCGGCCGGGCGAAGGCTCAGACAGCGCGGTGCAGCCAGCGCACGTTGGCGTGGGCGGCGGCCAGCCGGAACGGCTCGAGCTCATCGTCCCAGGCCTCGCCGAGCGCGAGGGAGAGTTCGTGCATCAGCACGCTGGGGTCGCCCGCACCGGCCTCGTAGGCGTACCGGATGCGGTCCTCGGAGACCATGATGTTGCCGGAGACGTCCGTGGTGGCGTGGAAGATGCCGAGGTCCGGGGTGTGGGACCAGCGCGAGCCGTCGACCCCGGCGGACGGCTCCTCCGTGATCTCGAAGCGCAGGTGCGGCCAGCCACGCAGGGCGGAGGCCAGACGCGCGCCGGTGCCGGCGGGCGCCGTCCAGTGCACCTCGGCGCGGTGCTGGCCGGGCGCGACCGGCTGACCCTCCCACTCCACCGAGGTCGCGGGGCCGAGCACGGAGCTCAGCGCCCACTCCACGTGGGGGCAGAGGGCGGTGGGGGCGGAGAGGATGTGGACCACGCCGCGGGTATGGGTGCTGGTCATGGATGCCTCCGAGGGTGCGATGCGGTGCGTCTTCCCCTACGACCACGTCGCGGCTCCGGTGGATCCTGGGGCCATTGTGCACCAGGGATGCTGGGCCGGCAACGAGGCGGCGCGGCGCCCTGCGTGTCGTGGCGGCGCAGGGGACGGGCCGGGGGTGCTCCGGGGAGGCGTCAGGCGCGTGGGTGGGCCTGCCGGTAGCCCTCGCGGAGGCGATCGATCGAGACGTGTGTGTAGACCTGCGTGGTGCGCAGGGACGCATGCCCCAGCAGCTCCTGCACGCTGCGCAGGTCGGCGCCGCCGTCGAGGAGGTGGGTCGCGGCCGTGTGGCGCAGCGCGTGCGGCCCGCGCGCCGCGGTGTCCCCCAGGCCCTCGAGTGCCCGGTCGACGACGGTGCGCGCCTGGCGCACCCCCAGCCGGCCGCCGCGCGCGCCGAGGAAGAGGGCGGGGCCGGAGTCCGGCCGGGCCAGGCGGGGGCGACCGAGCCGCTGCCACTCCTGGAGGGCGCGGCCCGCGGGTGCGCCGTAGGGGACGGTGCGCTGCCGGTCTCCCTTGCCGGTCAGCCGGACGACGCCGCGGCCGGCCTCGAGGTCGTCCACGTCCAGGGCGGAGAGTTCGGCCACCCGGGCGCCGGTGGCGTAGAGCAGCTCGAGCAGGGCGGCGTCCCGCAGGGCCAGCGCGTGGGCGGCAGGGTCGTCGCCCGCGGCGGCGGCGTCCACACGCTCCTGGGCAGCCGCGAGGAGCCGGGTCGCCTGCTGCTCCTGGAGCACGTGGGGCAGCGTCCCCTCGGGTCGGGGCGAGCGCAGCCGCAGGGCGGGGTCGTCCGAGCGCAGGCCCTCCCGGCGCAGCCAGGCCGTGAAGGTGCGGACGGCGGCCACCCGGCGGGCCAGGGTCGCGCGGGCGAGGCCGGCCCCGCTCATGGCCGCCAACCAGCCACGCAGGTCCTCGATGTCCAGCTCGGCGAGGACGTCCGGTGCGCTGGGCACGTGGCGAGCGGGGGCGTCGTCATCCACGGCGGGCGCCGCCGCGGTGCCGGCTGTGCCGGCGACGTGGTCGATGAGGGCGCGCAGATCGGCGAGGTACGCGCGCACGGTCTGGGGGCTGCGGTTCCGCTCGTGGCGCAGGTGCTCCTCGAACGCCTCGAGCCAGGCCGTGTCCCGGGGCGAGGGGGCGCGCGGGACCGGGACGGGACGGACGGAGGACGACGGGGTCATCCCCCCACTCTGCCATCCGCCCCAGGGCGGCGCCGCCCGGGAGCACGCGGCCGGAGGTCATCCCCGCCGCCACCGGTCCTCGACCCGTTCGGCCAGGCCCGCCCGCTGCAGCCGGGACAGGCACGCCAGGACGGTGGGCAGCGCGAGCCCGGCGCTGACGGTGATCCGGTCGACGGGCACCGCCTGGCGCAGGGGCAGCGCCTCGTGGACGAGGGCCTCCTCCATCGTGAGCCCGTCGGTGGGCCGCGCGGCGGACTCGGGAGCTGCCCGGGTGGAGGTCCTCCCGCCCGCGCCGCCGCTCCGGGCGGGCCCCTGGCCGAGCAGGGCGAGGGCCTCCTGCTCGGTGGTCACGAGACGGGCGGGGCTCTCCTGCAGCAGACGGTGGCAGCCGGCGGAGCTGGGCGAGGTCACGGGGCCGGGGACCACGCCCACCTCGCGGCCGAGGCCGAACGCGTGGCCCGCCGTGTTCTGCGCTCCCGACCGCCAGCGCGCCTCGACCACCAGCACGGCCCCCGCGAGCGCGGCGATGACCCGGTTGCGCTGCAGGAACCGGTACCGCGTGGGACTCGCACCGGGCGGCATCTCGGACACGAGCAGCCCGGCGGCCATCACCGCGCGAAGCAGGTCCTCGTGGCCGGCCGGGTAGAACCGGTCGAGGCCGCCGGCCAGCACCGCCACCGTGGGCGGGACGCCGTCGCGATCCGCCGCGTCTTCCGGTGCGGCGGGCGCCTGCAGCGCGGCCCGGTGGGCGGCGCCGTCGATGCCGTAGGCGCCGCCGGAGATCACGCACGCGCCCTGCTGGACGGCGTGGGCGGCGCAGCGGGCGGTCACGGTCCGTCCGTACGCGGTCGCCTCCCGGCTGCCGACGACGGCGAGCATCCGGTCCGCGGGAGGCAGCGTTCCGGAGCCGCGGAACCACAGGCCCAGGGGCGCCTCCTCGCCCAGGTCCGCCAGGGCGGCGGGCCAGGCGTCGTCCTCGGGGATCAGCAGGCCTCCCCCGAGCCGGTGCAGAGTCACGAGGTCACGCTCCGGCTCCAGCCGGGCGGCCCGGGGCGCCCAGCGGGCCAGCCCCGCGGCCCAGCGCCGGGGCAGCGTGTCGGGCGCGCCGGCGAGATCGGCGAGCAGATCGCGCTCGGCGGGCTGGATCGTCTCCCGGCCCGTGAGCAGGGCGAGCGCCCGCTCCGGCCCCAGCGCCGTGACGGTCTGCACCGCGAGCGCGTCCCCGGGCTCGACCAGCCGGGTCAGGGCGGCGCGGGCGAGCCGGGCGGCGTCCGGCCGGCGCGGCCCGGCGACGGGGACGTGGTCTGCCGCCGGGGTGACGTGGGTGGTCATGCGTCCTCCTCGTTCTGGTGGCGCAGCGTGAGTGCTACGTCGGTGTCCTCGGGTGCGGGCCGTTCGGCGCCGCGCAGGTCCGCCAGGGTCCAGGCGAGGCGGAGGACGCGGGCGTGGCCGCGCGCGCTCAGCAGGCCCTGGTCGACGGCGTCGTCCGCGGGTCGGCGGGCCGCTCGGGGCACGGCGTAGGGGCCGTGCCGCAGCACCGCGGCGGGGACGTGCGCGTTGCGGCGCAGCCCGGACGGGACGACCCCGCGCTCGGCGGCGGCGGCCCAGCGCCGGGCCTGGCGGTCGGCGGCCGCGGCGACCCGGGCGGCCACCTGCGACGTGGTCTCGGAGGCGGGCGCCCCCGTGAGCTGCCTGGCCTCGACGGGCCGCACGGTGACCTGCAGGTCGACGCGGTCCAGCAGCGGCCCGGAGAGCCGCTGGGCGTAGCGGCGGCGTTCGGGCACGCTGCACCGGCACTCGACGCCCGTGCCGCCGCCCTTGCCGCACGGGCAGGGGTTGGCGGCCAGCACGAGCTGGAACCGGGCCGGGTAGACGACGGCGCCCAGGGCCCGGTGCAGCAGCACCTCCCCGGACTCGAGGGGCTGGCGCAGCGCCTCGAGGGTGCGCCGTTCGAACTCGGGGGCCTCGTCCAGGAACAGCACGCCGCCGTGGGCGAGGGAGGCCGCCCCCGGCCGGGCGAGGCCGCTGCCGCCGCCCACGAGGGCCGAGCGGGACGCCGAGTGGTGGGGTGCCTCGAACGGCGGGGTCCGGTCGATCTCGCCGTCGAACCCCTGGGCCGTCCCGCCCCTGCGCCGGACACGGGCGTCGCCACCGCGAAGGGAGCGCAGGGCGGCGCACTCGAGCGCAGTGCGCCGGTCCAGGGGCGGGAGGATCCCGGGCAGGCGCTCGGCGAGCATGGTCTTGCCCGCCCCCGGGGCGCCCATGAGCAGCAGGTGGTGGGCGCCGGCCGCGGCGACCTCGAGCGCGAACCGGGCCTCGGCCTGTCCGGCGACCTCGGCCAGGTCGGGCACCGCACGGGTCGGCTCCGGTTCCGGGGCTGGCACCTGCCGCCGGGTCGGCCGGCGGGGCGCCTCTCCGTCCGGTTCCCCGCCGAAGGCGCGGATGACGTCGTGCAGATGGGCGAAGCCGCGGACTTCAGCGCCGGGGACCAGTCGGGCCTCGGCCTCCGCGTCCTCGGCGACGACCACCTCGGAGCACCCCGCGTCGACGGCGGCCATCACCATCGCCACGGTCTCCGGCGAGCGGTGCAGGGCGCCGTCGAGACCGAGCTCGGCCAGGAACACGGGTCCCTCGACGTTCCGCACCCGCCCGTCCGCGGCGTAGGCCGCCAGGACGATCGCCAGGTCGTGGCAGGCGCCCCGCTTGTGCACCCCCGCCGGCAGCAGGTTCACGGTCAGGTGCCGCCGGGTCAGGGGCAGTCCGGCGTTGCGCGCGGCGGAGCGGATGCGATCCCGGCTCTCCTGCAGCGCCTGGTCCGGCAGGCCGAGGAGGGTGAACCCGGGCAGGGACTGGGCGATGTCCGCCTCGACGTGCACGACCTCCCCGCGCAGACCCGCCAGCGTGATGGAGCGGGTGCGTCCGATGCCGCTCACGGCCGCACGTCCTGCAGCAGGTCGAAGCGGATCCCTCCCGTGCGCGGCACCAGCACGGCGACGGCGTCGACGCGCCAGGGCGTGCCCCGGCGGTCCGCGGCGTGGGCCCGCACCCACGCCGCGGTGAGGCGGTGCAGCCGGGTGAGCTTGCGCCGGTCGATCGACTCGAACGGGTCGCCGAAGGCCAGGCCCGAGCGGGTCTTCACCTCGACGCCCACCCACCAGCCGGCGTGGTGGGCCACGATGTCCAGCTCTCCGGCCTCGCCCCGCCAGTTGCGGTCGGCGATCACGTAGCCGCGCTCGGCGAGCCAGCGCGCGGCGGCGTCCTCGCCGAACCGGCCCAGCGCCGTGTGCGCGCGGCTGGCGCGCCTCTCTCCGGGCGGCTGCGCCCCGATCTGTTCCGCGGTCCCCGTCATCCCGACCACCTCCTGGGCACCAGGGTGGTCCCGGGCGAGGCCGCGGGGTGGGCGGCGGCGGGGATTGTGCGGGGCCGGACGCCTGTGCAGGAGTGGACGTCTGCGTCCCGTCCTCTGGACCGCTCAGGGGTGGGTCAGCTCGGCAGCTGGCCGTCCGGCGGGACCGTCAGGTCCTCGGTGGGCAGCTCCTCGATGTTCACGTCCTTGAAGGTCAGCACCTTCACGCGCTTGATGAACCGCTGCGTGCGGTACACGTCCCACACCCAGGCGTCCTCGAGCAGGATCTCGAAGAACACGTCCCCGTCCGCCTGGCGGGGCGTCAGCCGCACGTCGTTGGCGAGGTAGAAGCGCCGCTCGGTCTCCACGACGTAGCGGAACAGGCCCACCACGTCCCGGTATTCGCGGTAGAGCAGCAGCTCGGCCTCGGCCTCGAAGTCCTCGACGTCGTCTGCGCTCATGACATGCCTCCTCAGTGTTCGCCGCGCACCCGCGACAGTCCGGGCACGCACGGCCTCCATCCTCCCCCGTCCGGGGGTCGCACGTCGAACGGGCGGCCTCGCCCGGCCCCGGGGGCTCAGTCGAACAGCGTGGGCGGCGCCTGCGCGGGCGCGCCCGGCAGCCCGAGGTTCCAGCTGCGCCGGTGCTGCTCGCTCGCCCCGCGCTCGGCCAGGGCGGCCCGGTGCGCGGCTGAGCCGTACCCCTTGTTCCCGGCCCATCCGTACCCCGGGTGCGCCGCGTCGAGGGCGATCATGACGTCGTCGCGGGCCACCTTCGCGGCGATCGACGCGGCCGCCACCGTCGCGCACCGGTCCTCGGCCCGCACCAGCATCGTGGGCTCGGGCGGCAGCGGGCGCGGCGCGGGCGCGGGGCCGGCGTCGGGATCGGAGCGGCTCAGCCAGTCGTCCCGGCCGTCGAGCACGAGGGCGACCGGCTCCTGCCCCACCGCGGCGCACAGCGCCGCCCACGCCCGTCGCCCGGCGAGGCCGAGGGCCGCCGAGATCCCCAGCGCGTCGATCTCCGCGGGGCCGGCCTCGCCCAGCGCCACCCCGGCCGCCCAGTCCTCGATCTGCGGGACCAGGGCGCGCCGGCGTCGGTCCGTGAGCGCCTTGGAGTCGCGCACCGGAGGGATCTGCCCCGCGGCGGGCAGCCACGCGGCGCACACCCCGACGACGACGGGCCCGGCCAGCGCGCCCCGGCCCACCTCGTCCATGCCCGCCACCAGCACCCGGTCCGCTCCCCGCGCGGCGAGGGCCGGCGCGGCCAGCCCCGCCTCGACGTCCAGGCCGGCGCGCACCGTCGGCCGGCCACCGCCCCGGCGGGCGGTCACGTGCGAGCCTCCGGCGCGGGCGCGTCCGGCACGGCGGCGAACGCGTCGGGGTCGGTGCCGGCGCCGCCGATCCGGTCCAGCGGCCAGACCACGAACCGGGCGCGGCCCACCACGTCGTCGAGGGCCACGAACCCGCCCCCGGGCCCGGCGCGGTGCGCGCGGGAGTCCGCCGACGCCGAGCGATGGTCACCGAGCACCCACAGTCGCCCCGCAGGCACGGTCACCTCGAACGCCTCCTGCGCGGGCGTCTCCCCCGGCGCGAGGTACGGCTCCTCCACGGGCACCCCGTTCACGCGCAGCGTCTCCTCGCCGGGTGTCCAGGAGACGATGTCCCCCGGCAGCCCGACGGCCCGCTTGATCACGTGGCCGCCCCCGGGCAGCCAGCCCTTCGTGTCTTCGAACACCACCACGTCACCGCGGCGCACCGGGAACGGATCCGGGGTGAGCAGCGTGGCGACCACGCGGTCGCCGGCCCGCAGCCCGGGCTCCATGGACGAGGACGGGATGGCGTACATGCGCGCCAGGAAGGCCCACGCCAGCACGCAGGCGAGTACGGTCACGGCGGCCGCGATCAGCGCGGTGCGGCGCCCCGTCACGGCGTGTCCCCGGAGGGGGCGTCCATGGTCCCGCGGCGGGACAGGGGCCACACGATCTCCGCGGCCCGGCCCTCGACCCGCTCGAGCGGGATCAGCCCGCCGCCGGGGGCGCCCAGCAGTGCGCGGGAGTCCCGGGAGGCGGCGCGGTGGTCGCCCAGGACGACCATGCGCCCGTCGGGCACCTCGAAGGACCAGGTCCCCGCCGCGGCCGGCTCGTCTGCGGTCACGGGCCTGCCGAGATACGGCTCGTCCAGCGGCTCGCCGTTGCGCAGCAGCCGGCCGTCCGGGGCGCAGCACTCGAGGCGGTCCCCCGGCAGGGCCAGCACGCGCTTGACGAAGACGTCCTCGGCCGCGCCGACGCCCCACCACCGGGCGACGTCCTCGAGGCCGCGCTCGAGCGATCCGGCCGAACGGTACGGCGCCAGGCTGCCGGCGCCGTCGAACACCACCACGTCGCCGTGGTGCAGGCCCTGCCCGCCGGCCGCGGCGGCGTCCACCCGCACGCGGTCGCCGGGCTGCAGGGTCGGCTCCATCGACCCGGAGGGGATGAGGTAGACGGGGCCGGTGAGGGCTCGCAGCACCGCGGCCACCACGACGGCGGCCACCACGGTCAGGCCGAGCCACGCCCACCAGCGGCTCGTGCCGGAGGCGGGGGCCGCCGTCGGGCCCGAGGAGGAGCCGGCCCCGGACGCGACGGAGCCCCGTGACCGGCGGGGGTCACGGGGCTCCGAGGTGCGCATGGGTCGATCACCGGTCGGCGGGGCCGACCGGGATGATCACTTGGCGTCGGCGCGCTTCTCGCGGATGCGGGCGGCCTTGCCGTGGCGGTCGCGCATGTAGTACAGCTTCGCGCGGCGCACGTCGCCCTTGGTGACGACCTCGATCTTGTCGATGACCGGGGAGTGCACCGGGAACACGCGCTCCACGCCGATGCCGAAGGACACCTTGCGGACGCGGAAGGTCTCGCGCACGCCGTAGCCCTGACGGCCCATGACGTAGCCCTGGAACACCTGGACGCGGGCGGTCTTGCCCTCGATGATGTTCACGTGCACCTTGACGGTGTCGCCGGGGGCGAACTCCGGGATGTCGTCGCGCAGCGTCTTCTTGTCGAACGAGTCGAGAATGTGCATGTCGTCTCTCCTGGCGGATGCCACAGGTCAACCGCGTGGTATGCGGGCGCACGGCCCGTCCACGTCCGCATGACGAGGGGGCCGGGTCCCGAGCCGAGGGCCGGGCTCCGCACGTGGGGTGCGGTCCCGGGGTCCGATCCGTTGACGCGCGCCCCCTGTGGCAGGTCGGGCGTCCGGCGGACACGAGGACCCATTATGCCACAGCCGACGACGTCGCGACGCCCCTCCGGCCCGTCGGGCGCGGCGGGTCAGTCCTCGGAGTCGTACGCCGCCCACAGGTCCGGTCGCCGCTCGCGCGTGCGCTCCTCCTGCTGGGCCCGACGCCAGGCCGCGACCTTGCCGTGGTCGCCCGAGAGCAGCACGGGCGGCACCGCACGGCCCCGCCAGTCCGCGGGCTTGGTGTAGACCGGGTACTCCAGCAGGCCGTCCTCGTGGGACTCCTCGACGAGCGAGGCCGGGTTGCCCACGACGCCCGGCACGAGGCGGCCGACGGCCTCGATCATCGCCAGCGCCGCGACCTCGCCGCCGTTGAGCACGTAGTCGCCCAGCGAGACCAGCCGCACCTCGAAGAGCTCCTCGGCCCAGCCGAAGACGCGCTCGTCGATCCCCTCGTAGCGGCCGCACGCGATCGCCACGTGCTCCCGGCCCGCCAGTTCCCGGGCGAACCGCTGGGTGAAGCGCTCCCCCGAGGGCGTCGGCACGAGCAGCACGGGGCGGTCCCCCGGCTCCGCCGACGACGACTCGGCGGGGGCCGGTGACACGGGCCCCTGGGCCGCCACGTGCTCGAGCGCGAGCGCCCACGGCTCCGGTTTCATCACCATGCCGGCGCCGCCGCCGTAGGGCGTGTCGTCCACGGTGCGGTGCCGGTCGACGGTGAAGTCGCGCAGGTCGTGGACGTGCACGTCCACGAGGCCCTCGCGGCGGGCACGGCCCAGCAGCGAGACGTCGAGCACCGCGAGGTACTCGGGGAAGATCGTGACGACGTCGAAGCGCACCGCTCAGTCCTCCGCATCCGCATCGGCGGGCCCGTCTGCGGCGTCGTCGTCCTCGCCGGTGGCGAGCTCGAACAGCCCCGGCGGCGGGGTCAGCACGAGCACGCCGGCCTCGGGGTCGATCTCCGGGACGATCTCCTCGACGAAGGGCACCAGGGCCTCCCCCTCGACGCCGTCCAACGCGACGTGCAGCAGATCCTGGACCGCCCCGGTGGTCAGGGCCGTGACGACGCCGACCCGCTCGCCGCCGACCCGCACCTCGAGGTCCACGAGGTCCTCCTCGTACCACTCGTCGGACTCCTCGGGCGCGGCGGGAACGGCGAACAGCTGGGCGCCGCGCAGGGTCTCGGCGACGTTGCGGTCCAGCGACTCGGCGAAGCCGACCACGAGGATCTGCTTGTTCCACCGGGCCCGGGTGACGGTGAGCTCCGCCGGCAGGCCCGGGGCGCCGTCGCGCACCACGAGGCGCTCGCCGGGGGCGAAGCGGGCGTCCGGGTCGTCGGTGAAGACCTGCACGGTCACCTCACCGCGGATGCCGTGCGGCTTGCCGATGCGGGCGACGCGGACGAGATCGTCCTGGGCTGCGGGACTCATGAGCTCTCCTGGGTGGGACGGTCGGTGACGGGAGGGGGCGGGGCCGCAGACGACGACGGCCCGCCGACCCGGTGAGGGGCGGGCGGGCCGTGCGTCACGGGCCGTCAGGAGCGGCGGTCGGTCTCCACCACGTCCACGCGGACGGGGTGGCCGGCCAGGCCGTCCAGCACGGTGCGCAGCGCGGTGGCGGTGCGACCCTGGCGGCCGATCACGCGACCCAGGTCCTCGGGGGCCACGCGGACCTCCAGCATGTCGCCGCGCCGCTGGGAGCGGGCGTCCACGCGGACCGCCTCGGGCGTATCCACGATGCCGCGCACCAGGTGCTCGAGGGCCTCGGTCAGCATGGTCACTCGGACTTCTCGGCGTCCTCGGCCGGCGCCTCAGCGGCCTCCTCGGCCGGGGCCTCGTCGGCCTGCTCGGACTCGGCCGGGGCCTCCTCCTGCTTCGGCTCCTCCGGCAGGATGACCGAGCCCTTCTCGGGGGCCACGAAGGCCTCCTTCTCGGACTTGGACTTCAGGGTGCCCTCGGCGCCCGACTCGCCCTTGAACTTCTGCCAGTCACCGGTGACCTTCAGCAGCGCGGCGACCTGCTCGGTCGGCTGGGCGCCGACGGAGAGCCAGTACTGGGCGCGCTCCGAGTCGATCTCGATGAACGAGGGCTCCTCGGTGGGGTGGTACTTGCCGATCTCCTC
This sequence comes from Micrococcus sp. PSi08, assembly GCF_054960655.1. Lineage (NCBI taxonomy): Bacteria > Bacillati > Actinomycetota > Actinomycetes > Micrococcales > Micrococcaceae > Micrococcus > Micrococcus sp. PSi08. Next base: position 21,398 of record NZ_JBHNYP010000003.1, read on the forward strand.
GATGGCACGGCCATCGCGGCGGGTGCGCGAGTCCATGACGACGACGCGGTAGAACGGGGCGCGGATCTTGCCGAACCGCTTCAGACGAATCTTGACAGCCACGAGTGTGGTTCTCCTTCAGTGGATCTGGGGGGCCGGGGCACGACGCCGCGTGGGGGCAGCGGGCGTCGACGACCTGGCACACGGAACGGAGCGCAGCGGAGGATAGAGGGTCGTCCGGGCTCACGCTCAGTACCGTGCCATTCTGCCAGATCGGGCGGGCCGGTGCACACCCGGCGCGCCGCGACCGAGCAGCGGGCGGCTCAGCGGTCCTTGAGGTACTTCTCGAAGCCCGCCGGCAGGTTGAGGGTGGACGGGTCGAAGCCCTCCATGCCCGCGCCGTCGCGGCCGAACACCGCCCCGGCCTGCGCCTGGGCGGCGCGGGCGCGCCGCTCCTCGATCGCCTTGCGCTCGGCCGCGGCCTTGGCCGGGTTGCCGGACTTCACGCGATCGCGCTTCGCGTTCTTGCCCTTGCCCTTCGTCTTGCGGGAGGCGCCGCCCGGCATCCCGGGCATGCCCGGGATGCCACCGCCGGCGGCCATGCGCTTCATCATCTTCTGCGCCTCGGCGAAGCGCTCGAGCAGGCCGTTGACCTCGGACACGCTCACGCCCGAACCGCGGGCGATGCGGGCACGGCGCGAACCGTTGATGATCTTGGGGGCCACGCGCTCGTGCGGGGTCATCGAGTGGATGATCGCCTCGACGCGGCCGATCGACGACTCGTCGAACTGCTCGAGCTGCTGCCGCATGCCCTGGGCACCCGGCATCATCATGAGCATCTTCTTCAGCGAGCCCATCTTCTTGAGCTGCTGCATCTGGGCGAGGAAGTCGTCGAGGGTGAAGTCCTCCTGGTCCGCGAACTTGCGGGCCATCTTCTCGGCCTCGCTGCGGTCCCAGTTCTGCTCGGCCTGCTCGATCAGGGAGAGCACGTCGCCCATGTCGAGGATGCGCGAGGCCATGCGGTCCGGGTGGAAGACCTCGAAGTCCTTCAGGCCCTCGCCCGTGGAGGCGAACATGATCGGCTTGCCGGTCACGTGGCGGACGGACAGCGCGGCGCCGCCGCGCGCGTCGCCGTCGAGCTTGGTGAGCACGACGCCGGTGAAGCCGACGCCCTCGTTGAACGCCTGGGCCGTGGCCACGGCGTCCTGGCCGATCATCGCGTCGATGACGAAGAGCACCTCGTCCGGGTCCACGGCGGCGCGGATGTCCGCGGCCTGCTGCATGAGCTCGGCGTCCACGCCGAGGCGGCCGGCGGTGTCGATGATGACCACGTCGTGGTACTTCGTGTTGGCCTCGGCGACGCCGTCGCGGGCCACCTGCACCGGGTCGCCCGTGGCGGCCTCGAACTCGGAGGAGACGCCGGGGTGCGGCGCGTAGACCGGGACGCCGGCGCGCTCGCCGCCGACCTGCAGCTGCTTCACGGCGTTCGGGCGCTGGAGGTCGCAGGCCACGAGCAGCGGGGTGTGGCCCTGGGACTTGAGCAGGTGGGCGAGCTTGCCGGCGAGGGTCGTCTTGCCGGCGCCCTGCAGGCCCACGAGCATGATGACGGTGGTGCCCGTCTTGGCGTGCTGGATGCGCCGGGTCTCGCCGCCGAGGATGCCCACGAGCTCCTCGTTGACGATCTTCACGACCTGCTGGCCCGGGTTCAGGGCCTGGGCCACCTCGGCTCCGAGGGCGCGCTCCTTGATCTGCGCGATGAACTGGCGGACCACGGGCACGGCGACGTCGGCGTCCAGGAGGGCGCGGCGGATCTCGCGTGCGGTGGCGTCGATGTCCGCCTCGCTCAGCCGCCCCTTGCCCTTGAGGCTGCGGAAGGTGGCTGTGAGGCGGTCGGACAGGGAGTTGAACACGGCGGGTGTGATCCTTCGAAGCGGGGTCGACTGATCCGGACGCGGTCGGTCGCGGGCGCCGCGGCATCCACGGCGGCGCCCGCCAAGCCTAGCAACCGACCGGCCTCACCCGTCCGCCGCGGCTCACCGCGCCTCGGCGGGGACGGGCACCCCGCCGAAGCCGACGTCGTAGGCCGACTCGTCGTGCAGGGTCAGATCGACGCCCCGCTCCTCGTCCTCCTTGCTCACCCGCAGGCCCATGGTCCCGCGCAGGACCAGGGCGATGGCGGTGGTCACCACGGCGGTGAAGACCACGGCGACGAGCACGGCCACCGTCTGGGCCACCAGGAGACCGGCGTCTCCGCCGTAGAACAGGCCCGCCCTGCCCTCGCCCGGCAGGGCGAAGAAGCCGATCAGCACGGTGCCCAGGATGCCGGAGGTGAGGTGCACGCCGACGACGTCGAGCGAATCGTCGAAGCCGAGGCGGTACTTGAGGTTGACCGCGAGCGCGCTGGCCGCACCGGAGACCAGGCCGATCACCACGGCCCCCAGGGGGCTCACATAGGCGCACGCGGGCGTGATGGCGACCAGGCCCGAGACGATCCCGGACGCGGTGCCGATCGAGGTCGGCCGGCCGCGGCGCAGCCACTCCACGAACACCCAGCCGAGCATGCCGGCGGCGCCGGCGGCGAGGGTGTCCACCCAGATCAGTCCGAGCTCGTCGACGCCGCCCGCCGCGCCCCCGTTGAACCCGAACCAGCCGAACCAGAGCAGGGCCGCGCCGAGCATGGTGAACGGGACGTTGTGCGGCCGGTGGCCGGGGTCCACGCCGAAGCCGTGGCGCTTGCCCAGCAGCAGCGCGAGCACGAGGGCGGCCACGCCGGCGCTGATGTGCACCACGAGGCCACCGGCGAAGTCGAGGGCCTCCCCCAGGCGGGCGCCGATGGCGCCGTCCTCGGAGAGGAGCCCGCCGCCCCACACCATGTAGGCCAGCGGGGCGTAGACGACGGTGGTCCAGACGGGCACGAAGACGCACCACGTGACGAACTTGAACCGGTCGGCCACCGCGCCGGAGATGAGGGCGACCGCGATGATCGCGAAGGTGGCGCCGTAGGCCGCGGCGACGAGCCCGCCCTCGGCCATCGTGCCGGTCAGCCCGAGGTCACCGGCGGGGTTCCCCACCACCCCGGCCCACCCGTCGCCGCCGGTCATCCCGTGGACCCACAGGACCCAGACGACTCCGACGAGGCCCATCGAGACGAAGGACATCATGATCATGTTGAGCGAGGACTTCGCGCGGGTCATGCCGCCGTAGAAGATGGCCAGTCCGGGTGTCATGAGCAGGACCATCGCCGCGCTCGTCACCATCCACACTGTCCCTGCGTCCAGGACGTTCGACTCCTCCATGGGGGTCTCCTTCGGTCCGGGCCGCGAGCCGGGGGCGAACGCCCGTCCCGCGGCGTCGCTGCCCGGCCCCGATCGGGGCCGATGGAGGGACGATACCGGAGGAGTGGGCCACGCCACACGTCGATGACGTCTCCGTGACTGAACAGGGCCCCTCCCGACGTCGTCGGGAGGGGCCCTGGACCGGGTGCGGGACGTCAGTCGGTCAGCAGTGCGTCCACGAAGCCCTCGGCGGTGAACGGTGCGAGGTCATCGGGGCCCTCGCCGAGGCCGATCAGCTTGACGGGCACGCCGAGCTGGCGCTGGATGGCGATCACGATGCCGCCCTTGGCGGTGCCGTCCAGCTTGGTCAGCACGATGCCGGTGACGTCCACGACCTCGGCGAACACCTTCGCCTGGGTCAGGCCGTTCTGGCCCGTGGTGGCGTCGAGCACGAGCAGGACCTCGTCCACCTCGGCCTGCTTCTCGATGACGCGCTTGATCTTGCCGAGCTCGTCCATGAGGTTGGCCTTGTTCTGCAGGCGGCCCGCGGTGTCCACGAGCACGACGTCGACGCCCTCGGCGATGCCGAGCTCCACGGCCTCGAAGGCGACGGACGCCGGGTCGGCGCCCTCCTTCTCGGAGCGGACGGTCTCGACGCCCACGCGGGCGCCCCACGTGGCGAGCTGCTCGGCGGCGGCGGCGCGGAAGGTGTCGGCGGCGCCGAGCACGACGGTGCGGTCCTCCGCCACGAGCACACGGGCGAGCTTGCCCACGGTGGTGGTCTTGCCGACGCCGTTGACGCCCACGACCATGGTCACGGCGGGGCGGTCGCCCTTGCGGGTCGCGGCGAGACGGCGGTCCATCGAGGGGTCCACCATCGCCACGAGCTCCTCGCGCAGCAGGGTGCGCACCTGCTCGGCGTCACGCGTGCCCTCGACCGTGACGCGGGCCTTGAGGCGGTCGACGAGCTCCAGGGTGGGCTCGGTGCCGAGGTCCGCCATCAACAGCGTCTCCTCGATCTCGTCCCACACGTCGTCGTCGATGCGGTCCTGGGACAGCAGCGCCAGCAGGCCCTTGCCGAAGACGTTGTTGGACTTGAGCAGGCGGGCCCGCAGGCGGGCCAGGCGCGAGCCGGCGGCCTCGGGCCGCTCGTACTCGGGCTTCGCCGGGGCGGTCTCCGCCTCCTCGACGACGGCGGGCTCCGGCTCGGCGACGACGGGCGGCGCCTCGTCGACCTCGGGGCGTTCCAGGACGGCGGTGGAGCCCGACGGGGCCGCGTGCCGCGGGCTCGGGCGCGGGTCGTCCGCGTCCCGCACTTCCTGGTACGACCCCTTCGGCGGGGCGGGGCGCCGGTCCAGCAGGCCGACGAGCACGCCGCCCAGCAGCAGGGCGGCCACGACTGAGACTATGAGCACGATTTCCACGGGCCCAGTCTGTCACACGGGCCGTCGCCCGCCCCGGGTCGCACCGCTCACGTCAGGCGGGAGAGGGTGCCGTCCTGCTGCACCAAGACTCGGGCGTGCCCATCCTCGCTCCGGACCGTGAGGATGACGGAGCCGTCGGGGGCGCTCTCACTGTCCACCCGCACGGCGTCACCCGCGGCGGCCGGGACGAGCACACTCACGATCGCGGACTCGGCTCCGGTCGAACGGAACGCGACCTGCGTCGCCTCCTCCCGTTCCTGCTCTGCGGGGTAGTGCCATCCGTGGTGGGCGTGGCCGCCCTCGACGTCGGTCTCGCCCCGTCGCAGGTGCACAGCGCCACGCGGCACCGGCTCACCGTCCAGGCGCACCTGCACCAGGGTCGTCGATTCGCCGGAGCCTGCGTCCACCGCCCGGACGGTGTCCTCGGAGACCCTCTCCGCCGAGAACTCCGCCGGAAGATTCCAGAGCGTCTCCACCACATGGTCCGTCCGGCCGTCGAGTATGCGAGTGCGATCCACGATGACGGCGGCGTCCGGGTCGGTGAGCACGAGAACAGAACGGGCCCGCTCCCCGCCGACGTCCAGATTCTGGCGCGCCGTCGCACCGTCGGCAGAGCCATCCGACGACACCCACACATCACCCCGCTCGGCAGGACCCGCGCCCGGGTACTCGTCGAGCGTCGGAATGTGGATCACGTTGTGCGCAGTCGGTCCCAGACCCCACGGTCGCCAGCTGTCCTCGACGATGCCGGGATGCCCCCCGTCTTCGACGATCTGGCGACCGCGCGCCGTGTACAGGAACTGCATCAGATCACCGCGGTGGGACTTCGTCTCCCGCCCCGTGCCCGTGCGCAGCATCCATGCGGCGGCGTCCGCGAAGCCGTCGCCGGGAGTTCCCCAGGATGACCGGCCGAATACGGGGCCGGAGTCGAAAGCCCGGACACGGTCGGCAGACGCGACGCCCTCCGCGCCGTCGGTGGCCGCGTAGCGCAGCTCATCGCTCATGCCGTCGAATGGCTTGACAGGGAACTCTGCACTGTCCCCGTATTGCCAGTAGGAGCCCGTCGAATCAACCATATGAGGAAGGGCTTGACCCATTCTTTCCACCCCATCCTCGAAGGCGCCGGATTCGACCCCGCATCGGGCTGCCGTCTCATCAATGGCTTGGAAGAGCACATAGTTGAATTGCGCGTAATGCGGTGCCGCTTCGTTACTGAGGCCCTGGTCGTCCACCTGGAAGGGGATATCTCCTTCGGCGCGCTCCATGGCGTGCTCCATCCAGTCCGGTCGGCCCAGAACGCACCCGGCGCCCAGAAGAGCCAGATTCTCCATCGACCCGTGATTGTGCCGCTTCGAGTAGCGCGCCATGTTCTGCGCTGCGTGCTGGCCGATCAGATCATCCAGCCAGGCATACTCCTCCGGCAGACTGCCGTCCTTGGCAAGTTCAGCAGAACGTGCTGCGCGGTCGGCGACCACTTCACGGAAGCAGAGGAGGACCCCCATGCGATGATGGTTGGCCTCCGCATCATCATGGTCGCCGCCCCATCCGCCCTCGTGGTCAGCCCGCCAATCGCGTATGACCCGCTCAGCGACACCGAGGGCCTCCTCGTCGCCTTCCCGGCCGGCTTCGATGCTGGGCCCGATCCACTTGAGGGAAGACAGCCACAGACGCCAGCCTTCGTCCTGGTAAGGATCTACATCCCAGTCGATGTCACCCGATCCGTCACCCACCGCGACGGGATCGAACTGGCGCCACCCGTAGACGTCCCGCGCATTGGTCTCCACCGTGTTGAATCTCTGGAGCTGCCCATAGGCTCGACACGGAGAGAGGCTTGCGCGCTCGACGGCGGTCATGGGGTGGCCAGCTGTCTGGGGAGGATCCCCGGACTCGTCGCCGGGCGCCGCGGCAGGTTGAGGTGCACAGCCCGCCAACCCGACGGCAGCGGCCAGCAGGCCGGCGCAGACGCGGAACATCCGGCGACGACGGCCGGAGGAAGACCGGTGGTCCATCTCACCAGTGTCCCACGAGGCGTGGCGGACGTCGCCCCGGGTCGCACACCCGGCGCCGTGCGAAGATGGCGGTCATGCCGTCGTCGTCCGCCCGCTCCTCGCGGGTCCCCCTGCCCCGTGAGATCAAGGTCCTCGTCGCCGCCGCGTTCATCATCGCGATCGGCTTCGGCATCATCGCCCCGCTGCTGCCGCAGTACGCGGCGACGTTCGACGCGTCCGCCGTCGGGGTGGCCGCCGTCGTGTCCGCGTTCGGGCTGACCCGCCTCCTGTTCGCCCCGGTCTCCGGCAAGCTGACGAACCGGCTCGGCGAGACGCCCGTGTACATGACGGGCGTGCTGATCGTGGCCGCGTCCATGTTCCTGATCGCCTTCGCGCAGACCTTTCCGCAGCTGCTCCTCTTCCGGGCGCTCGGCGGCATCGGCTCCACCCTCTTCACCGTGTCCGCGATGGCGTTCCTGGCCCGGAAGTCCCCGCCCACGATGCGCGGCAGGATCTCGGGCGCCTACGCGTCCGCCTTTCTGATCGGCAACATCGTGGGGCCGATCGTGGGCTCCGCCCTGGCCGTATTCGGGTACCGGGCCCCGTTCCTCATCTACGGCAGCTCCCTGGTGGTGGCGGCGGCCCTCGTGTTCTTCCTGCTCAAGGACACCCGGCTCGCGGACCGCGCCGTCCGCGACGTCCGCCCCGCCATGCCGATCCGGGAGGCCCTGGCCAACCCGTCCTACCGGGCCGCGCTGGTCTCCTTCTTCGCCAACGGCTGGGCGACATTCGGGGTGCGCAACTCGGTGATGCCCCTGTTCGCGGCCACCGCGTTCGCCGGCACGGGCCTGCTCGGCTGGCAGGTGGACGGGGCGATGATGGCGGGCCTGGCCCTGTCCGTGTTCGCGCTGGGCAACGTGGTGGCCGTGTCGTTCAGCTCCCGGCTCTCCGACGTGCACGGACGCAAGCCCCTGATCCTCACGGGTCTGCTCGTGATGGCCGTGACCACGGGCGCCATCGGCTGGGTCGGCACTCCGTCGCTGTTCCTGATCGCCTGCTTGGTCTCCGGCGCGGGCACGGGCATCCTGAACGCCCCGCAGCAGGCGGCGATCGCCGACGTCGTGGGCCAGGACCGGCGCTCCGGCTCGGTCATGTCCTCGGCTCAGATGTCCGCGGACCTGGGAGCGATCGTCGGCCCGCTGGCGGCCGGCCTGGTGGTCGACGTCGCCGGCTACGGCTGGGCGTTCGTGGTCACCGGTGCCGTGATCCTCCTGGGCGCGATCGCGTGGTGGCGGGCGCCCGAGACCAACCTGCCCGTGGTGCCGGGCGGGCCGCGCACCGGCGCCCTTCCGAAGATCGAGCCCGAGGACGCGCGCCCGCCGCACCGCGAGGACGGCTGAGCCGCCCCTCCCGGAACGCTCGAGGCCGCCCTCCCCGACGGGGAGGACGGCCTCGTGCGCGTGGCGGGTCAGCCGCGGTCGTCCGGGGCGAACTCCGGCATGCGCTCGCCCACGCCGAGCAGCTCGGCGATCGCCGAGACCGTGCGCTCGGCCGCGCGGCCGTCGCCGTAGGGGTTCACCGCCTGGGACATCGCGCTGTACGCGGCCTCGTCCGTCAGCAGGCGGGTGACCTCGGTGACCACGACCTCCTCGTCCGTGCCGATCAGACGCACGGTGCCGGCGGTCACGGCCTCGGGACGCTCGGTGTTCTCGCGCATCACGAGGACGGGCTTGCCCAGCGACGGGGCCTCCTCCTGGACGCCGCCGGAGTCCGTCAGCACGACGGTGGCCACAGACAGCAGGTGGGTGAACTCGCCGTAGGCGAGGGGCTCGGTCACGAGCACGTTCTCGCGGCCCTCGATCTCCGGCAGGATCGCCTCGCGCACCACCGGGTTGCGGTGCGCCGGCAGGACGAAGGTGACGTCGGGGTGGTCCGCGGCCAGGCGGGCCAGGGCGCGCCCGACGCCGCGCATCGCGTCGCCCTGGTTCTCGCGCCGGTGGGTCGTCACCAGGACGACGCGACGGCCGGACGCCTCCAGCTCGGCCAGACGCTCGTCCTCGAACGGCACCTGGTGGCCGACGGCCTCCAGCAGTGCGTCGATCACGGTGTTGCCCGTGACGTAGACGTCCTCCGCGGCCACGGCCTCACGCAGCAGGTTGTCCCGGCTCACGGTGGTCGGGGGCAGGTGCAGCGCCGAGATCTGGCTGGTGATCTTGCGGTTGGCCTCCTCCGGGAACGGGGAGAGGATGTCGAAGCTGCGCAGGCCCGCCTCGGCGTGGACCACGGGGATGCCGCGGTTGAAGGCGGCGACGGCGCCCGCCGTCGAGGTCGTGGTGTCGCCCTGGACCACGACGGCGTCCGGCCGCTCCTGCTCCAGGACGGCGTCGAGCCCGTCCAGGGTGCGGGCGAACACGCCGTTGAGGGTCTGCCGGGGCTGGATGATGTTCAGGTCGTGGTCCGGGACGATGCCGAACAGCTCGTTGACCTGGTCCAGCATCTCGCGGTGCTGCCCCGTGACGGTCACCACGCACTCGAACCGCTCGTCGGCCTGCAGCGCCTTGACGATGGGGGCCACCTTGATCGCCTCCGGGCGGGTTCCGTAGATGGGCATGACCTTGGGCACAGTTGCTCCTCTTGACTGGACGACCGACCGCGGCCGCGGCCCGATCAGGCTCGACGCGGGCGCGAGCTGTCGCCAGTCTACTGACGGCGCCGCGGCACCGCCGGTTGCTAGAGTGGCGACTCGCGGCGGGCCGCCCCGGCCCGCCTTCCCGCCTGCATGAAGAGAGGCCGCGACGGCATGGCAGACACCGGCGATCCCCGCGTCCCGAGCGGCACCGCGGTCCTCACCGTGGACGGAGCCACCCTGCGCCGAGTGGGCGCCCGCCCGGGCCTGGCGCGCTACCTGGCCTCCCTCTGGGAGTACCGCTCGTTCATCCTGTTCGACTCCCGCTCCCGGATCGCCGGGGCGAACTCCGTCAACGCGCTCGGCCGCGTCTGGATGGTCCTCAACCCGATCCTCGACGGCGCGGCGTACTTCCTCGTGTTCGGGCTGCTGCTGGGCACCGGCCGCGGAGTGCCGAACTTCCTCGGCTACCTGATCATCGGCGTGTTCCTGTTCCGCTACACCTCGAGCGCGATCACGGCGGGGTCGCGTTCGATCTCGACCAACCTCTCCATCGTCCGCGCCTTCCGCTTCCCGCGGGCCACCCTGCCGATCGCGACGAACATCCGCGAGCTGATGCTCTTCGGCCCGACGCTGGTGGTGATGCTGGTGCTGGTCCTGGCCATCCCGCCGATGGAGCAGATCACGTGGCGCTGGCTGCTGCTGATCCCGCTGCTGGCGCTGCAGACGCTGTTCAACGTCGGCGCCTCCCTCCTGCTGGCCCGCTACGTGGCCCGCTGGTCCGACCTGTCCAACCTCATCGCGTTCGGCACCCGGATCTGGCTCTACGTCTCCGCCGTGTTCTTCAGCGCCGACCGCTTCGCGGACTTCCCGCCGTTGATGACCGCCATGCATCTGAACCCGCTGTTCTGCGTCCTGGACATCGCGCGTCAGTCCCTGCTGTACGCCTCCGACGCCGACCCGATGCGGTGGATCGTCCTCGCGGCGTGGACGGCGGTCCTGCTCGTGGTGGGGACCGTGGTGTTCTGGCGCGCCGAGGAGACCTACGGGGAGGAACGATGAGCGCGGAGCCCCTGACTCCCTCCGTCGTCGTCGACGAGGCGTCCATGACCTACCGCGTCCTCTCGGCCGAAGCGGTCCAGCCCCACCGGGGCCTGCGGGGCCGGGTCCGCGCCGCCCGGGGCGTGCGCACCACGGAGGTCCAGGCGCTGCAGCCGCTGTCGTTCGTGGTGGGACGCGGCGAGTCCGTGGGCGTGATCGGCACCAACGGGTCCGGCAAGTCCACCCTGATGAAGCTCATCACCGGCCAGATGCGCCCGACCACCGGCCACATCTACGCGACCTCCACGCCCGTGATGCTGGGCGTCAACGCCGCACTCGTCCGCCAGGTCTCCGGCGAGGACAACATCCGGCTGGGCTGCCTGGCGATGGGGATGTCCCGCGCGGAGGCGGAGGCCAAGCGAGACGCCGTCGTCGCCCTGTCGGGCCTCGACGACCACGCGCTCCAGCTGCCGCTCAAGGCGTACTCCTCGGGCATGGCCGCGCGCCTGCAGTTCGCGATCGCCACCTCGGTGGACCCGGACATCCTCGTGATCGACGAGGCGCTCAACACGGGCGACGCCCAGTTCCGGGAGCGCACGCGTCAGCGGCTCGACGAGCTGCGCGAGCAGGCCGGCTGCGTGTTCCTGGTCAGCCACTCCCTCAGCACCATCCAGGAGATGTGCCAGCGCGTGATCTGGATCGAGCGGGGCGTCCTGACGATGGACGGCAGCCCTCGCGCGGTGACGCGCGGCTACAACCTCTACGCCCGGGCCATGGCCCAGGGGCGGACCGAGGAGGCCCAGGAGATCCTCGAGCGCAAGCGGTCGGAGCTCGTGCGGGAGCGCATCGCGTGGACCGGTGGCGAGCGGCCCACCGGGATCACCGCGCTGTGAACATGGCCGGGGCGCGGGTGCGTCGCTGGGCGGGTCGGGCCCGCATCGTGGGCGAGCGCGCGGCCGCCACGGCCGGCGACGCCGGCGCCTCGGCCCTCCGTGCGGCGCGCGGCGCCCGGGGCGCGGCCACCCTCCCGGAGCGCACCTGGCGTGCGGCGGACGTGCACGTGCCGGACGCGGCGGCCGCGCTCCCGCTCCCGGCGGCGGCGGCGCTGCGCCGCGCCCTGACGGGTGTGCGCGTCCCCTCCGTCGACGCGTTCTCCCCCCTCGGGCCCCGGCCGGCCGATGCGCCGGCCGTCCTGCTCCTGCCGGTGGCCGGGCCGGCGGCAGGCGGGTGGTCGGTCGAGGCGGCCGCCGAGCTGGCCGCCCGGCGCTGCGCGGACCTGGAGACGCCCCCCGGCACGCCCGGCCTGCACACGGTGCTGGTGACTGACCCTGCCTCCCGCGGGGCCCTGATCGCCGCCCTGCGCACCGCCGGGGCCCGCCTCCCCGGGGTGGTCGTCGTCGCGTGCCCGGACCCGGCGACGGCGGCCGGACGGGCGCGGGCCCTCGCCGCACTGGGGCTTGTCGACGCTGTCCTCGCCCCGGAGGGGACCCGGCTGGACCCCGCGCTCGCCAGCGTGGCCGCACGCGCGGGCCGCGCCGTGATCGGCCCGGACCGGGCAGGCGAGACGTGGGAGCGCCTGGCCGCCGCCGGCCGGGCGGCGCGCCTGGACTCGCTCACGCCCGCCGAGGCCGCCGGCCCACCCGCCGCCTCCACGCCCCGGGTGCGGGTGACCGCGGAGCCGCGCCGCGTCGTCGTCGCGGGCCACGACCTGAAGTTCGCGGGCGCGCTGATGGACCGGCTGCGCGCCGACGGGCACGAGGTGCGCGTGGACGCCTGGCGCGGCCATGCCCGCCACGACGTCGAGCGCAGCCGCGCCCTGGCCGCGTGGGCGGACGTGGTGCACTGCGAATGGAGCCTCGGCAATCTCGCCTGGTACTCCCGGCACCTGGACTCCCCGCACCGCACCACGCGGTTGACCAGCAGGCTCCACCTGCAGGAGGCGGGCACGGCGTTCCCGTCCCGGGTGCGTCAGGACGCCCTGGACGAGTGGGTGTTCGTGGCCGAGCACGTGCGCGCCCAGGTGCTGCGGGACACCCGCTTCCCGGCCGCGCGGACCTCGGTGGTGCCGAACGCGGTGGCCGTGCCGCCCACGCTCCCGGACGGCGACGACGACCGGCGCTTCGTGCTCGGGCTGGTCGGCGTGCTGCCCGAGCGGAAGGGACTGCACCGCGCCCTCGACCTGCTGGCCACGCTCCGGCGGGTCGAGCCCCGCCACACGCTCCGGATCCGCGGCTACCACCCGGAGGAGGTCGGCTGGATGGCGCAGCGCCCCACCGCGGCGGCCTACTACCGGGCGCAGCTGCGCCGCATCGAGACCGACCCGATGCTCGCCGGAGCCGTGGCCTGGGACCCCCACGGGCCGGACATGCCCGCGTGGTACGCCCAGGTGGGCGTCGCGCTCTCCGTCTCGGACTTCGAGTCGTTCCACTTCACGCTGCCCGACGGCGCCGCGCACGGCTGCCTGCCGGCCGCACTCGCGTGGGCGGGCGCCGACCTGCTCTACCCCGCCGCGTGGCTGAGCCCGGACGTGGCCACCATGGCCGACGCCCTTCGCCGGGCCACTGCCGACGCGCGGGCCTGGCGGTCCGCCGTCGCCCAGGCCCGGCGAGACGTGGCACACACCTATGCTGAGGAGGACGTCGTGCCTGCCCTGGTCCGTCGGATCCTGGGGGGCGCCGCCACCTGACCCCGCTGAGGAGGAGCCCCATGCCTGTCGCCACGCCCGCCCCCCGCCGTCCCCGGATGGCGATGCTGGTGGGGAACCAGGTCGTCGGAGACTCGCGTGTGGAGAAGGCCGCGGTCTCTGCGGTGCGCGCCGGCTACGAGGTCGTCGTCGTCGGTGTCTCGCACCGCACCACGTTCAACCTCGGCCGGTACGGCTCCGTGCCCATCCTGCGCGTGCCCGTGACGTTCCGGCGGCACCTGGCCTGGCAGACCCTGCACGGGACCGCCCGGCCGGACTCGACGGACTGGTCCGCCGTGCTGGACCCCGAGGAAGCCGCGGCGATGACCGCCTGGGACCTCGCCCACGAGGCCGGGGCGGGCCTGCCGCAGGCCGTGGTGCGCGGGCTGTCGCCCCACGCCCTGCCCGACGGGGCCCGTGGCCGACTCGGCCGGGCCGCCCGTCGCCTGGACCGCCTCGCCCCGGCGCGGGGCCGCCGAGGCCCGGCCGCAACGCGGGGACGGCGCGCGCTGAAGAACTTCACCGCCGGGCGGACCGGCGCCTGGCGCGAAGTCTGGCCCCTGATCGCGGACTACGAGGACGGCTTCCTGCGTGCCCTGATCGACCTCGCGCCCGACCTCGTCCACGTGCACGACCGCCATCCCCTGCCCGCTGCGGCCGCCTACGACCGCTACCGCGCCGCGCGCGGCCTGCCGCCGATGCCGTGGGTCTACGACGCCCACGAGTGGCTGCCCGGCCAGATGATGCCCGGGCCCGTGGACCAGCGCATCGCGTGGAAGGCGGCCGAGGCCGAGCTGATCCACGAGGCCGACGCCGTCGTCGCCGTCACGGACGGACTGGCGGACCGGATGCGCGAGTACCACGCCCTGCCGGAACGCCCCGTGACGGTGATCAACGGCCCGTGGGGCACGCAGGTCCCGATGGACCCGGCCGAGCGCCTGCCCCTGCGCACCGAGCTGGGCCTGTCCGACGACGTCCCGCTGCTCGTCTACGTCGGCAAGCTGGCGGAGGTCCGCGGCGTGGGCACGCTGGTGGACGCCCTGCCGCTGCTGCCCGGCGTCCACGTCGCGTTCGTGGGCTCCCCCGACCCCGCCGCCCGGCAGGCCCTGCGCGACCGGGCGGCCCAGCTCGACGTCACCGACCGGATGCACCTCGTCGACTACGTGCCCTCGGCCTCTGTGACGTGGTACGTCTCCTCCGCCACTGCGGGCGTGAGCCCTCTGCTCCCCACCCCGGCCCACGAGAGCGCCGTCGCCACCAAGCTGCGTGAATGCCTGCTGGCGGGTCTGCCGCTGGTCGTGTCCGACCTGCGCGAGCAGGCCCGGTTCGTCCGGGAGCAGGGGGTGGGGACCGTGTTCACCCCCGGGGACGCGGCGGACTTCGCCCGGGCGGTGCGCGTCCTCCTGGCGCGACGGACCGAGCTGGCCGCGGCCGCGCGCTCCCCGGAGATCACCGCCCGCCACGGGTGGGAGGCCGCCGAGCGGGCGCTGCACGGCCTCTGGCGGCGTCTCGTGCCCACGCCCGCCGCGCCGCAGCCGGTGGAGATCGCCCCGGACCCCGCCCGTGATCCCCGGCCCCGCGGACTCCTGGTCGTGGGCGACCCGCCCACGGTCCGACCCCTCCTGGACGCCTGGCCGGCCGACGCCGGCTCCGCGACGCAGCGGCCGCCCCGGGACGTCCCCGAGGGACGCGGCCTCGCCGTGGGCGGCCCCGAGGCGGTCTGGGGCGTCCTGCAGGACTGGGTCACGGACGACCGTGCCCACGGCACGGTCCTCAGCGGGGGCGAGGGGCCGTTGTGGGGCCGGGCCGAGCAGTCCCCCGTCCATGAACTGCTCTCCCTCCGGGCTCGTGGACGCCACGTCGCCCTCGTGGCCGGCGAGCGGATCCTCGCCGGCATCGACCGGAGACTGGCGGCCGTCCCCGGCCACCCCTGGGGCGGACTGGACCCGGACGCCCGGGCGGCGCTGGACCGCCGCATCCGCCGTCAGGGCCGCCCGTTCCAGGCCGCCCTGGCCGCCGGAGTCCCCGTGCTCTCCCACCGGCGCGTGGAGGCACTGCTGACGCCGGGCGTGCTCTGGCTGCCCGCACCGATCCCGACGCCGACAGACCGGGGACCCGGTCATGACGGCACGTCTGTACCCCGCAGCGTGCTCATCCTGCCCGGGGACCGCACCTCGGCCGAGTCGGCGGCCGTGGACGAGCTGGTCGCGGAACTCGCCACACGCGGGATCCCGGTCGAGGCCCCGTCGGGTCCCCGGTTCCGTCGTCGACCCGACGCGTTCCACGGCGACGTCGTCGTGGCCCCGCTGCACACGGGAGAACTGGAGGTCACGGCCCTGCAGGCCCTGGCCGAGGGCAGCGCGGTGGTCGCCGGACCGTCGGTGACGGCCGCGCCGGACGAGTGTGCCCCGCCGGTGATCGAGGCCGACGACGCCACGCTCCTCGCCACGGTGCTGGGCCTGCTGGAGGAGGCGCCGGCGGCCACGCGGGAGCGCCGGGAGCGGGCCCGCGCGTACCACGCGCGGCTGCACGCGCCCGAAGCCGTGCTGGTGCGGCTGCAGGCCCTGCTCAGCCCCGCGGAGACGACGGACGAGCCCGCCGCGGTGTGATCCGCGGCGGGCCCGTCCTGGGTCCCCCGCCGGGCGCCCCCCGTGGGGCCGGGACTCAGTCCTCGGCCGCTGCGCGGGCGGTGGCCACCCGGGCGGCCCAGGACTGCGTGCGCTGGGCGTCGGTCATGCCGGGCGCCCCGTCCCGCACGAGCGCGTCGATGCCGGCGCGGATCGCCTCCGAGGAGCGCGCGACACCGAGCCCCACGCGGTTGCGCTCGAGGAAGTCGGCGATCCCCATGTCCGCGAAGCAGAGCACGGGGTAGCCGCGCTCGATCAGGGACATGGTCTTGTAGGGGAAGCTGAACCGGACGTACTCGCCGCCCAGCAGCACCACGCCCACCACGGTCTTCGTCGCGGGGACGTACCACTCGAGCGGGACCGTGGTGATCCGCAGCCCGGGTCGGTCCGCCAGGCCGTGCTCGGCCAGCATGTCCTCCAGCACGGAACGCTCCCCCGCGCGCACGACGAAGTCGAGTCGCACCTGCGGGTCGAGCGTCCCGACGGCGGTGAGATACTGGCCCAGACCGTAGATCCCGCCCACGCCTCCGGCATACAGCAGGGTGACGCCCTCCTCGCCGATCGCCGGGGCGTCGGCGGGGACGGTGTTCGCCGGAGACACGGCAGGCGGCAGCGGCAGCCAGTCCACGGGCCCGCGGCCATGGCGGGCCAGCAGGGCGTCGAAGCCCGCCCCGGACTCCGCAGACGGAGCCGCCAGCCGATCCGCGGCCGCCGCCATCGCGTCGAACTCGGCGAGCCCACGCTCCTGGACGTCGCGCCGCGCGTCGGCGTCCTCGAGGTACCCGTCGATCTCGTCCAGCCAGTGCAGGTCACGAACGAACCAGACGCTCGTGCCGCCGCCGGCCGAGAAGCGGGCCATGACGTCCGCGAGGGCGGCGGTCACCCGGCCGACCGGGATCGGCGACGTCGAGTTCTCGCCGTAGAGGAGTCCGAGGGGACGGCCGGCGGCGAGAGCATCGTCCAGGACCCGGAGCCGCCGGTCGAACACGCCCGGGACGGAGGAGAGCCGCAGCGCCGCGGCGGGCTCGGAGAGGGCGTCGTTCATGTTGCGCACCCGCTGGGGACGGGCCCCGTCGGTGCGGTCCTCGAGCGGCGAGGTGGAGAAGAACACGTCCAACGGGCCGTCGTGCCGCAGCACCGCGAGGTCCTCGAACGTCCTGTCCACTAGACCGGTCATCGCCGTGCGGTAGGCGGCGAGCAGGTCGGTGGTGCCGGCGTCGACGGTGTCGACGGCGGAGTGAGGCTCGGGCCCCCCGCGCAGGGCCGCGGCGAGCTCCGTGACGAGGCGCAGCCCCCGCCCCGTCCGCACGCCCGGATGGCCCGCGGCCCACGCGCCCGAGCCGATGGTGTCCTCCACCACCAACCGTTCCGCGACGCCGGCGCCGACCAGGAGTTCGCCGACGGCCGTGTGGTCGCGCGACGAGCCCACGAGGACCACGTGCGTGGCGCCGCCGAGCCGGGTCGCCGCGACCGCGTCGAACGCGCGTCCCGCGACGAGGTCGCGGGTGCGGTAGAGGGCGGAGGCCGAGAGGCTGCGGAGCGAGGCGCCCGGCACCGTGTCCACCGCGGTCTGGAGCGCCTCCATCTGTGCCGCGAGGCGGTCGGCGTCGACGTGTTCGGGGTGGAGGACGACGACGCTCGGCGTCTCGAATTCTTCGGCCAGCGGAGGCAACAACTCGGGCGGCAGGGCTCGACGTGGATGGCGGAGGTGGGCGCTCCACGACCCCTTCGACAGGGCCTTGTCGAACTCCCATTCGTCCTCGAGGAACAGCCGGTCGACCGCCCGCGTCAGGGCCGCGAAGTCCTCCTCGGCGTGCCTGCGGGCCGCCGAGAAGTCCAGGTCGCCGCGGCGGAGCAGGGGGATGAACTCCTCCTCGACATGCCGGGCGGCGAAGCCCGCGGCGCCGAGCCCGGAGGCGAGGATCGCGTCGTAGGCGCCCGCGGCCGTGACCCGGCGCATCTCGCGCGCGATCTGGGCGCCGGCAGCGCGCAGGGCGTGGGTGCCGGTCCACGGGTAGAGCGGGGCCGGGGCAAGGCCGGGACGCCGGCGCAGCCAAGCGTGCGAGGCGACGTCGAGGACGTCGACCACGTGGCCGCCATCTCGCAGGTCCTGCAGCAGCAGACCCTCCGCCGGGCCCGTGCCGGCCGTCAACAGCAGCACGGCGCTCATGCGTTCTCCTCCCCTCGCCCGCCCGGGCCTGCCGCCAGACCCATCAGCGCCATTTCCTGGTCCACGGTGTGCTCCGGCGACGTCTGGGCGCGGACCCGGGCTGCCGCGGCCCGGGACATCCGCAGGAACAGGTCCGGGTCCTCCATCAGCCGTCGCAGGCCGTCGGCCAGCCCGGCCACGTCCTCGGCGTCGGCGATCATCGCGCAGTCCTTGTCCACGAACTCCCGGACGGCGCCGGCGTCATTGGTCACGGGCACGAGCCCGGAGGCCATCGCCTCGTCCCGCGAGACCCCCTGGGAGTCGAGTCGGGTGGGCACCAGGAACACGCCGTGCTCCCGGTGCAGGGCCGCGATCTCCTCCTGGACGGCGAAGCGGCGCTCCACCGTGACGTTCGCGTCGTCCGCGAAGGCCTCCTCGAAGAGGCCGAAGTGCTTGCCGTCGCCGATCACGGTGACCTGCATGCGGTCCCACAGGGGCGTGTCCCGCAGGCGCTCGAGGGCCCGCACGGCGAGGTCCGCGCCGTAATTGAGGTTCGCCGCGGAGCGGACCCACAGCACACGGAAGCGCTGCTCGGGGTCCTTGGGCACGAAGCGGAACAGGTCCGTGTCGATCACGTTGTGCACGATCGCCGTGCGTTGCGCCGGGAAGACGAGCTCCATGTCCTCCTGAGCCGCTCGGCTCCACCAGCGGGAGACGAACACGAACCGCTCGGGGCCGTGCGGGTGGTCGAGCACCTCGCGCCAGAAGCGCTGGCGTTCCAGGGTGTCGACGATCGAGTCGTCCACCTGCCCCTGGGTCCGGTGGTTGCGCATGGTCCGGATCCACCGGCGCGACTCGAAACCGTGCATGAACGCGAAGAAGCGGTGCCCCGCCAGCGCGTCCTGGATCGGCTCCCAGAGGGAGCGGACGAGGAAGTGGGCCGCCACGGACTCGTAGTGCCGCGTGCGCAGCAGCTCCGCGGCCTCCGCTCCCCGGCCCACCAGCACGTGGACGCCGTCGTACTCGTAGGAGCGGGGTTCGGCGGACCGATCGATCACCGCGACGTCGACGCGGACGCCGGCGGCCTGGAAGTACTTGACCCGGCGGTGCACGAAGCCGTTGCCGTAGGGGTTCTCGAGGGTGGGGTACACGCCCACCACGACCAGGTGTCGCGGCGCGTCGTCGCCGAGCTGGTCGGCGGCGTCCGCCCGTGCGAGGTGGTCGGCGACCCGCCTCGGCGCGGCGGCAAGGTCCTCGTCCTCGTGGCCCGTGGGCGGCAGCGGGGGCGCCGGCTCCGCGAACAGGCGCCGCTTGAGCGCGGCGTTCTCGAGCTGCAGCAGCGTCGATGCCTCTTGCGCGGTGTAGGTGTCCCCGACGTCGGCGAGGTGCAGGTAGCCGCGATAGCCCAGGGTGTCGCCGTGGGCGCCCGCGGGCGCGGCGGGGCGGGGCGGCGACGTGCGGCGCCGACGGGGCGGGGCGGCCGCCGCCCGGAGCCGACGCACGGCGTCCGAGTCCTGTGGGAGGGTGTCGAACACCGCGCGCAGCACGCGAGGCCCGGGCTCGGGCAGGGCTCGCGCCCGTCGGGCCGCCGCGCGCACGGCCCGGCGGGCGCGGCGTCGCCAGTCCCCTGCGCTCACAGCGTGACGCTCTCACCCGTGCGGGCCGACGCGATCATCGCCTCGGCCACGCGCAGCGTGTCGAGCCCCTCCGCCATGGACACGTGCTCCTGCCGGACGCCGAGGATCGCGTCGCGGAACGCCTCGTGTTCGGTGTGCAGCGGCTCGGGCTTCTCGATCGCCAGGCGGGTGACGTCCCCCTCGGAGACGCCACGGAACGCGGACACCGCGTCCCAGCGGGTGCGGACCGATCCGTTGGCCTGGAAGGTCAGGTCCGCGTGCACGGTGTCCGCCACGAACGCACCGAGCTCGCCGGTGACGACGGTCTGGCGGATCTTCACGGGCGAGAGCCAGTTCACGACGTGGCTCGTGATGACCCCGCACTCGAGGCGGCCGCTGGTGACCACCATGTCCTCGTGCTCGCGGCCGGAGTGGGTCATGGTCTCCGCGGCCACGCGCGTGAACGGGCTGTCCGCCAGCCACGCGGTCAGGTCGATGTCGTGCGTGCCGAGGTCCTTGACGACCCCGACGTCGGCGATGCGGGCGGGGAAGCCGCCCTGGCGCACGGTCGTGATCTGCAGGACCCGGCCCAGCTCACCGGCCTGGATCCGGCGGCGCATCTCCTGGAGGGCGGGGTTGAACCGCTCGATGTGGCCCACGGCGCCGACGAGGCCGGCCTCGTCGAAGGCGCGGACCAGGCGGGTGCCGGCCTCGGTGCTGTGCGCGATGGGCTTCTCGACCATCACGTGCACGCCGGCCTCGGCCAGGGCCAGGCCGACCTCTTCGTGCAGGCCGGTCGGGACCGCGCACATGACCGCGTCCACGCCATGGTCGATGAGCCCCTGGACCGAGTCGTAGAGGGGCAGGTCCCCCGCCACGCCGTGCGGATCACCCATCGCGTCGGCCACGGCGACCAGCTCGGTGCCCTCGATGGAGCGCATCACGCGGGCGTGGTGGCGTCCCATCATGCCCAGGCCGATCAGTCCGGTGCGCAGCACGCTCATGCGGCGGCCTCCGCCACCACGGTGTTGACGGCCTCGACCACGCGCGTGACGTCCGCGTCCGTCAGGGACGGGTGGACCGGAATGGAGAACACGGTGGACGCGGCCACGCGGGTGTTCGGCAGGTCCGCCTCGATGCCGAAGGAGGGCAGCTCATTGGTGGGCACCGGATAGTAGACCCCCGTGCCGACCCCGAACTCGTCCTTCAGGCGGGCGAGCACGTCCGCCCGCTTCCCGGCCAGCTCCTCGGGCAGGCGGACCGTGTACTGGTGGTACACGTGCTCGGCGCCCTCGAGCACCGTCGGCACGGTGACCCCGCGCAGCTCGGCGTCGAAGCGGGCGGCGATCTCCTGCCGGCGCCGCGTCCACGCGCCGACCTTGGTCAGCTGCACCCGCCCGATGGCCGCGTGGATGTCCGTCATGCGGTTGTTGAAGCCCACGAGCTCATTGCGGTACTGGACCTCCATGCCCTGGTTGCGCAGCAGGCGCAGGCGACGGGCGACGTCCTCCTCCCCCACGGAGACCATGCCGCCCTCACCCGAGGTCATGTTCTTGGTCGGGTAGAGGCTGAACATCCCCCACGCCCCGAAGGTGCCCACGGGGCGCCCTTGCCAGCGGGCGCCGTGCGCCTGCGCCGCATCCTCGAACAGCTGGAGACCGTGCTCGCGGCAGATCGCCTCGAGCTCGTCCATGCGGGCCGGGTGGCCGTACAGGTGCACCGGCATGACGGCGGCGGTCCGCTCCGTCACCTTGGCGCGCACGTCCTGGGGGTCGAGGGTGTACGTCTGCAGGTCCACGTCCGCGAAGACCGGGGTCGCGCCCGTGAGGGCGACGGCGTTGCCGGTCGCCGCGAAGGTGAAGGCGGGCACGATGACCTCGTCGCCGGGGCCGATGCCCGCGGCCAGCAGGCCCAGGTGCAGGCCGGAGGTGCCGGAGTTGACGGCCACGCAGGCCCGGCCGTCCACCATCGCGGCACCGAACTCCTCCTCGAAGGCCGCGACCTCGGGGCCCTGCGCCACCATGCCGGAGCGCAGGACGCGGTCCACCGCCTCACGCTCCTCGTCGCCGATGAGCGGCTTCGCCGCCGGGATGAACTCAGCCATGGTTCTCCTCCTCCTGCGCGGGCCCGGCCGGGCGCAGCGCGCCGTCCCGCTCGATGAACGTCTCCCCGGTGTCCGGGCACACCCAGACGCCGTCCTTCTCCGCCAGCCGGCGGCCTGTCCGGCCGACCCAGCCGATGCGCTTCGCGGGCACCCCGGCCACGAGGCCGAAGTCCGGCACGTCGCGGGTGACCACCGAGCCGGCCGCCACCAGGGCCCACGCGCCGCTGCGCATCGGCGCGACACACACGGACCGCGCGCCGATCGCGGCGCCGTCGCCGATGTCCACGCCCACGGCGTCCCAGTCGTCCCCGGACTTCTGGGACAGGTCCGGGTTGACCGCGCGGGGGTAGGTGTCGTTGGTCAGGACGACGCCCGGTCCGATGAACACGCCGCGGCCCAGACGAGCCGGCTCGTAGACGAGGGCGAGGTTCTGGACCTTGCAGTCGTCGCCGAGCTCCACCCCGGTGCCGATATAGGCCGCACGGCCGACGATGCA
Organism: Micrococcus sp. PSi08; assembly: GCF_054960655.1. Lineage (NCBI taxonomy): Bacteria > Bacillati > Actinomycetota > Actinomycetes > Micrococcales > Micrococcaceae > Micrococcus > Micrococcus sp. PSi08. Next base: position 43,406 of record NZ_JBHNYP010000003.1, read on the forward strand.
GCGCTCGCCGAGGCGGGCCTGCTCACGGACCTGCGCGAGGTGCCAGACCTTGGTGCCGGCGCCGAGGACGGCGTCCTCGGCCACGTCGGCCGAGGCGGCGGTGAAGACGTTCCCGCTCATCGGGCGGCCTCGGCGTCCTGCGGCAGGCCGATGACCCGACGGGTCACGCCCGCCCAGGCGTCGGCGTCGGTGACGTTGCGGCCGTCCACGAAGGTGCGCACGCCCGGCAGGTCGGCCGGGGTGAGAGCGCGGTACTCGGCGTGGTCCGTCTGCAGGATCGCGGCGTCGACCTCGGCGCCGGCGGAGTGCGGGGTGAAGCCCAGCGCGGTGAGCTCCTCGTCCGTGTACATCGGGTCGTCCACGGTGACCTCGGCGCCGCGGGTGCGCAGGGCGCCCACGGTGGCGAACACACCGGAGAACGCGGTCTCCTTCACGCCGCCGCGGTAGGCGGCACCCAGCACGACGACGCGCTGACCGGCGAGGTCGCCGTGCGCCTGGGCGAGCAGGTCCACGGCGAAGTCCGGCATCGAGGCGTTCACGGCGCGCGCGGTGCGGACGATGTCCGCGGCCGGGTCGTTCCACAGGTACAGGCGCGGGTAGACCGGGATGCAGTGGCCGCCCACGGCGATGCCCGGGCGGTGGATGTGGCTGTACGGCTGCGAGTTGGAGGCCTCGATCACCCGGTAGATGTCGATGCCGTTCGCGCCGGCGTAGCGGGCGAACTCGTTCGCCAGGCCGATGTTGACGTCGCGGTAGGTGGTCTCGGCGAGCTTGGCCATCTCGGAGGCCTCCGCAGAGCCGAGGTCCCATACGCCGTTGGGACGGGACAGGTCAGGACGCTCGTCGAAGTCCAGCACGGCCTCGTAGAACTCGCGGGCGCGCTCGGCGCCGGCCGGGGTCAGGCCGCCGATCAGCTTGGGGTAGCGGCGAAGGTCCTCGAACACGCGGCCGGTGAGCACGCGCTCCGGCGAGAACACGAGGTGGAAGTCCTCCCCCTCGGTCAGGCCCGAGCCCTCCTCCAGCATCGGCTTCCACCGGGTGCGGGTGGTGCCCACGGGCAGCGTGGTCTCGTAGGAGACGAGGGTGCCCGGTGTCAGGTGCTTCGCCAGCTCGGTGGTGGCGCCGTCCATCCAGCCGAAGTCGGGGCGGGCCTCGTCGTCCACGAAGAGCGGCACGACGAGCACGACGGCGTCGGCCCCCGGGACGGCGTCGCCGTAGTCGGTGGTGGCGCGCAGGCGGCCGTCGGCCACCGTGGAGGAGAGCTTCTCCTGCAGGTGGGCCTCGCCCGGGAAGGGCTCGGTCCCCGCGTTGACGAGGTCCACGACGGTGGCGTTGACGTCCACGCCGACCACCTCGTGTCCCTTGCTCGCGAACTGCACGGCCAGCGGCAGGCCGATCTTGCCCAGGGCGACGACGGCGATCTTCATGCGGGTCCAGTCTTCCTTCCGTGCACGGGCCCCACGCGGCGAGCGTCGGGCGGGCGTCGAGGAGGCCTCCGGAACACGAGAGTGCGGGAGACCCGGCGCCCGCGTCACTGTATCAGCGCGGGTGGACGCCGAGCCGGTCGTAGAGCGTCCGATAGCGGCGCGCGTTGGCCTCCCAGGTGCGCGTCTGCAGGGCCCATTCCCGGCCGGCCGCGCCGAGGCGCGCCCGCTCGGCCGGGTCCCCCGCGAGCCGGTCGAGGGCGGCGGCCAGCGCTGCGGGATCCTCCGCGGGGACGAGCAGGCCGGTCCGCTCGTCCTCGACGAGCTCGGCCAGGGCCGGCAGGTCCGAGGCGACGACGGGCCGGCCGGTGGCCGAGGCTTCGACGGTCTTCATCGGCGTCACCGCGCGGGTGACGGGCAGGTCCCGGCGCGGGACCGTGAACACGTCCAGGGCGGCGTGGTGCAGGCGCGCGTCCTCGCGGTCGACCCGCCCGGGGAAGGCGCACAGCTCCGCGATGCCGAGCTCCGCGGCCAGGGCCTGCAGCCCGGGCCGGGCGACGCCGTCGCCGGCGATGTGCACGCGCAACCCGGGACGGTGCGGGGCCAGCCGCGCGGCGGCACGCAGCAGGATGTCCAGGCCCTCGTAGTCCACGAGGCTCGAGACGGTGCCCACCACGAAGGCGTCGGTCGGCAGGTCCCAGCCCAGCCGGGCGCGTGCCTCGTCGCGGTCCACCCGCTCGGCGACGAAGGCCGGGCCCACGGCGTTGGGGCAGAGCACGACGGCGTCCTCGGCCACCCCGGCCGCGACCAGGCGGTCGCGCATGCCCGCCCCGAGCGTCACGACCCCGTCGGCGCGGCGGGCGGCCTCGGCCTCCCGCTCCTGGAAGAGCCGGTACCGTTCCGAGGCCAGGGCCTCGGGACCGCGCACCGCCGCCCATGTGTCCGCGAGCTGCCCGCGGACCTCGTACACCCACGGGATCCCGAAGGCCCGCGCCACGGCCTCGACCGCGAGCGCGTTCACGAAGTGCGTGGTGGTGTGCAGCAGGGCAGGACGGTGTCGACGCACGTGCGCGGCCAGCAGCTCGGCGTGCTGCTGGATGCGGGCGGCCTGGCCCTGGGCGAGCCGCGCCGGCAGCAGCCGGGCGTAGCGAATCCCGTCCACGACATCCCGCTGTGCCGCCCAGGGCACGCCGATCTGCACGGGGTAGCCCGGCCGCGTCACGGCGGCGGCATCGAAGCCCTCGTCCCGCAGGGAGGTGAGGATCGCGTGGCTGCGCTGGGCGTACCCCGAGCCGGTGTGGGGCAGGGAGTTGGTCAGCACGTGCAGCACCCGCCCCGGGACCGGGCGGTAGCCGGGCTCGGTCGGCACGGTCGGGGCGACGCCGCGGAACGCGTCCCGCTCCCCCGCCATGCGGCGGGCGAGATGACGGTTGCGGGGATGCCGCGCGGCGAGCGCGGCTGCGCCGCCCAGGTCTCCGCGGTGGGCCGCCAGGCGTGCGGCGGCGGCCGTCCACGCCGCGCCGCGATGCTCCTCCGGCACGCTGCCGAGCAGCGTCTCGGCGACGTCGGGCCGGCCCATGCCGAGGGCTGCGTCGGCCCGGTGGACCAGCCCGCGGACGTTCCCCGCCCTCGGACGGGACGCGCGGACGGGCCGGCCGGCCTCGTCCACGCCGAGGGCGGCCAGGGCCGCCGCGCGCTCGCCCCGCATCTCGTGGCCGAGTGCGGGCACGACACCGTTCCGGCCCACGCGGGTGAGGATGTCGGCCGCCCCGCCCGCCAGCGCGGGCGGCAGCCGACGGGAGACCTGCAGGGCCAGCAGCACCGGATCGTCCGTCACGTGCTCGCGGACGGTCTGGGCGGTCAGGGCCAGGGACCGCAGCAGCGGGCGGCGGGATGACGCGGGGCGCTCGCGTGCGGTCATCGGTGCAGGCTCCTGTCGGCGGGGCGGGCGGGGCGCGGGCCGCGTCGGGTCAGAGGGACGGGTCGGTGCGCCACTGGCCGCGCGTGTCGATCACGCGCTTGTCGGCCACGCGGTCGCCGAGGTCGGCGAAGGCGGAGTGGTCCACCAGCAGCACCACGATGTCGGCGGCCTCGAGGGCCTCGTCGACCGCGACCAGGCGCACGTTGTCCTTGCCCTGCAGCGCGGCCGGCAGCTCCGTCACGTGCGGCTCGACGACGAGCACGTCGGACCCGGAGAACTGGCCCGCCAGCTCGGCCGCGATGTTCAGGGCCGGGGATTCGCGCAGGTCGTCGATGTTCGGCTTGAAGGCCAGCCCGAGGGCGGCGATGACGGGCGCCCGGCCGGTCTCCTGCTGGACGTCGAAGGCCGCGGCCTTGACCTGGTCGATGACCCACTGGGGCTTGCCATCGTTGATTTCCCGGGCCGTGCGGATCAGCCGGGCGGTCTGCGGGGCGGCGTCCACGATGAACCACGGGTCCACGGCGATGCAGTGGCCGCCCACCCCGGGGCCCGGCTGCAGGATGTTCACGCGGGGATGGTGGTTGGCGAGCTCGATGAGCTCCCACACGTCGATGCCCTGCTCGGCGCAGATCACGGACAGCTCGTTGGCGAAGGCGATGTTGACGTCGCGGAAGGAGTTCTCCACGAGCTTGGCCATCTCCGCGGTGCGGGTGTCCGTCAGCAGGATCTCGCCCTCGCAGAACGTGCGGTAGAGGTCGCGGGCCCGCTCGGCCGCACGCCGGGTCGAGCCGCCGACGATCCGGTCGTTGGTCACGAGCTCGACCATCACGCGGCCCGGGAGCACCCGCTCGGGGCAGTGGGCGAAGTCCAGCTCGGACTCGCGCAGCTCCGGACGCTCGGCGAAGATCACCTCGGCCATGTGCTCGGTGGCGCCGGGAGGCGAGGTGGACTCGAGGATGACGAGCTCGTCACCGGTCAGCTGCGGGGCCAGGCCGCGGGCCGCGGCCTCGATGTAGCCCAGGTCCGGGGAGTGCCCGTCCTTGAACGGGGTCGGCACGGCGACGATGTAGGCGTCCGCGGCCGGCGTCGTCGTCGAGGCGCTGAGCAGGCCCTTCTCGACGCCGCGCGCGACGAACCCGGCCAGGTCCGGCTCCACGAAGGGCACCGTGCCCGCGTTCACGGCGTCCACCGTGCGGTCCGAGACGTCCACGCCGAGCACCTTCACGCCGTTCTCGGCGAGGATGGCGGCGGTCGGCAGGCCGATGTAGCCCAGGCCGATGACGGCGACGGTCTCGATCTTCTTCACGGGGTCTCCTCGATGGGGAATGGTCCACGACGGCCCCGGCACCGGCGGGCGGGGGCGAACGCGTCCCACCCTACCGCCGACGCCCGGCCTGCTTCAGTTCAGCCCGAGCGCCTCGCGCCACAGACTGGCCACGACGCGCTCGTCGTACGAGCGCACCCGGTCCCGGGCCAGGGCCGAGAGCGCGTCCCACCGCGCGTCGTCGGCGGTCGCCTCCAGCACCCGCCGCGCCGCGGCGTCGGTGTCGTCGAGCACGAACTCCTCGCCGAACACGCCCCTCGCGCCGGGCCGGTCCCAGACGAGCGGGACCGCGCCCGAGACCATGCCCTCGGCGGGCGCGAGGTGGAAGCTCTCGGTGGTGGACGGCGAGAGCACCCAGCCGATCTTCGTCAGCCACGAGCCCATGTCCGCCCCGAAGGGCTCGAAGGCGACGGCCTCGCGCAGCGGACCGGCGCCGAGGCGGGCGAACAGGTCGAGGTAGCCCTCGCGCTGGAGGGGTTTGCGCCACTCGTGCGGGTACTCCCACGGCATGCGGCCGCGCACGTGCAGGGTGAACCGTTCGTCATGGGCGCGCAGGATCTCCAGCAGGTCGACGGCCCGGTCCAGGCGCTTGCGCAGCGGCACCACGCCGACGAGGCCGAGCCGGAACCGGCGACCGGGCAGGCCGGGACGGTCCAGGTCGGCCACGGACACGGCGTTGGGGATCACCGAGACCCGCGCGGGGTCGATGGGCAGGTGCTCGCGCACCAGGTCCCGGTAGAGATCGGAGACGGTCACGAGGCGGTCCACGGCGTCGGTCTCGAGCGCGGAGAGCCAGCCGCCGCGCAGCTCGAACATGTGCAGGCGGACCACGAGTCGCTGGCCGGGGCGCTTGTGGCGGGCGTACCAGACGGCGTTGGGGCCCGCCCACTCGCACACGACGACGTCGGCCCACTCGACGAGGCGGCGTGAGGCGGCCTCGTCGTGGCGGTGCAGGCCCTGCCAGTGGTCGATGCGCAGCTCGACGCCCGGGTCGTCCCGCAGCAGGTCGACGAGCTCGCCCGCGAACTTCAGGTCGTGGCCGGCCAGGACCACGCGGGTGCGTGACCCGCCGCGGGCGGGCCGTCGGTCGAGCAGACCGAGCCGGTCCATGACGCGCGTCAGGGCACGTGCGCGCGCGGTCATGCGGTAGGGGGCGGCGGCCTCGACGACGCGTCGCGAGAGGGTCGGCAGGTCGTGGCGGGCGGCCGCGATGCGGGCGGCCACATCGCGGGCCGAGTCCCTCACCCCGTCCACGAACAGGGGGTAGTCGGCCCCCAGCAGCTCCTCATGCGCCACGGTCCGGTTCAGGAGCGGCGGCACTCCGACCGCGCAGCTTTCCAGCACCTTCGTGGAGATCTCGAGCGAGAGGTCCAGGGCGGGGGCGCGCCAGCCCAGAGAGACGTCCGCGGCCGCGGTGCGGGCCATGGACTCCTCGCGGGAGAGCGCTCCGGTCCACTCGAAGTCGGGCCGGTCCGCCTCGAGGCGGGAGCGCATCGCCGCAGCCCAGCCGGGCCGGTCCCGCTCGGGGTGGACCTTGTCCCCCACCATCGTGAGCGTGGCCGGGACACCGGCCTCATGGAGGGCGGTCAGCACGTCCGGCATGAGGTCGGTGCGCCAGTCGTGGGCGAACTTGCCCGTGTACACGAGACGCACCGGGCCGTCGGCGGGCACCTCGGCCCGTTCGGCCGGAGCGAGCGCGTCCGGCACCATCGGCGAGAGCAGCTCGGTGCGCCCGGCGGCGGCCGGGACCATCGCCTCGAGCACGGCGCGGGCCTGGGGCGTCTGGGCCAGCATCAGACGGCTCGCCGCGGCAATGCGGCCGAGCTCCTCGACGCGCCCGGCCGGGAAGCCGTCCTCCACGTAGCCGTACTCGGTCACGTAGGACCACAGCCGCCCCGGGAAGGCACCGCGGTCGGCGAGCTCGAGGCAGGCGTGGATGCCGCGCACGAGCACCACGTCGTACCGGGACTCGTCGTCCCGGCGGGCCAGCACATCCGCGGCACGGGAGGGGGTCATCCCCCCCTGCCCGGCCGCCGGCTCGGCGGGGAGCACGCGCACCCCCGTCAGGGCGCGCAGCGGAGCGGTGAGCAGGTCCCGGCGTTCGACGGCCTTGAGCTGGACGTCCACGCTCGCACCCGTGCGGGCGAGGGTCTCCGCCAACGAGGGCAGCCACGTGGCGGAGCCGTCGATGACGTTCAGGTCGACGTCGCCGTAGAGCAGGACGCGCACGCCGGCGGCGTCGGTCAGGCGGTCGGGGTGCTGCGTGTTCATGCGCTCTCCTCCGGGCAGGCGGCGAGGACATCGGCGATCCCCTGGGGTGCGTCGCCCGGGTCCTCGGTGAAGTGCAACGGCGTCCGGCCCGCGCCGGCCTCGACCACGATGACGTCCTCGGCGTGCAGCAGGGCGAGGGCCCCGAGCCGGTGCCGGTGACGGCCCCGGGAGAGCACCCAGACGGTGACCCCGCGCGCGGCGGCCGCGCTCACGGCACCCCGCAGCTCGAGGTAGAGGGCCGCGCCGGCGGCGTCGAGGGCCCCGGCCCACGGTCCGTCCACGCCGTCCACGTCCACGACGACGGCCTCCACGCGTTCGGCCACCGCGCCCGCGGTGCCCGGCACGAGCGGCACGACGCGGTGCCCGGCGGTCGCGAGGGCCGCGCGCACGTCCGGGGCTGCGACGACGCCGACGGCCCGCCCGCCCTGCTCGGTGCGGGACGTGTCGGCCAGGCCCAGGGCCCGCTCGAGACGGGCCGCGGCCTCCGGATCGGCGCCGACGGCGGCGGCACCGCGGCCGGTGAGGGAGGCATTGCCGGGGCGGGCACGGGCCTGCCCGCCCGCCAGGCCCAGGGCGTCAACCGGCCGGGCGTGCGCCGGAGGGGCGCCCCAGCGGATGCCGAACACGCCGCGGACCTCCTCGGCCAGCTGCGGCGGCAGCCTGCGCAGCAGCGCGCCGCCGGTGCGGCGCACCCGACGGCGCTGTTCGGGCGGCAGCAGGCGAGCGCCCGCGCGCGCGACCCGACGGATGGACTTCCCAGCTGGCATCAGAACCGTTCCTCGGTGTCCCGGTGGAGTGCACCCGGCCGGGTGCGGCGGCGTCAACCCTAGCAAGGGGCCGACGTCGGGCTCAGCGACCGGCGACGCGGCGCAGCAGGCGCTCGTAGCGGCGGGCCACGGCCGGCAGGTCGGCGTGGCGGCGCACCCAGTCGCGTCCGCCCGCGCCGACGTCGGTGCGGTGCGGATCGTCCGCGAGCGCCGTCAGGTGCCGCACCAGGTCGTCCACGTCCGGGCCGATGACGTCGGCGCCACCGGCCGCCTCGAGCGTGCGGGCGGCCTCCCCCGTCACCAGGCCCGTGACGTGCCGGCCGACGGCGAGCACCTCGTAGGTCTTGGAGGGCACGGTGTGCCGGAAGCTCGGCCAGTCGGGACGCAGGGCCACCACCAGCGTGTCCGCCCACGCGTACTGCTGGGCCACGGCCGAGCCGTGGACGGGTCCGAGGATCTCGGCCGGCGAGCCGAGCTCGGCGTTGCGGGCCTCCAGCGCCGGACGCCGGGTCCCCTCCCCGACCAGCCGGACGCGCACCCCCGGCCGGGTGCGCCGCAGCGTCGCCGCGGCGTCGACGAGCCGCTCGAGCCCCTGGCTCTCGCCCATGTTGCCCAGGTACAGCACGTGGAGCTCACCGGCGGGCCGCTCGCGCCGCGGCGCCACCGCCAGGCGAGCCAGGTCCACACCGTTGCCCAGGGTGCGGACCACCCGCACCCCGCGCCCGCGCAGCGTCTCCGCGAAACCGTCCGTGACGGTCACCACGAGCCGGGCTGCGCGCTGGCCGCCGGTCACGACGCGTTCCATCGCGACGCCCAGCAGGCCCTGGTGGACCCCGGCCTCGTGGGCGAGATCCGGCCAGGCGTCGCGCATCTCCAGCACGAGGGGACGGCGCCAGAGGCGGGAGAGCACGACGCCGGGCACCACCACGGGCAGGGCGGGCACGGTGGCCACCACCACGTCCGGGCGTCGGGTGGCCATCCCACGGGGGATGGCGAGCAGCGCGTGCACCACCGCTTCGGCGAAGCGGCCGTTGCGGCCGGCCTCCCCCAGGGGCAGGCGAGGCGTGGGCAGGACACGTTCGCCGTCGGGCCCGGCGAAGGGGCGCACACCCCCGGGCGCGACGACGTCGACGTCCCAGCCCGCCGACCGCAGCGCCGCCACGACCGCGCCCCAGCGACGCGCGGGAGGGGTGCGCTCGGGCCGGTAGGAGTGGGAGACCAGCAGCAGGCGGGGGCGGCGCGACTCAGTCGTCACAGGGGTCCTCCCCGAGGGCGGGTGCGGGCGTGGTGCCGGTCAGCAGGGTCAGCACGGGGGCGGGCCCGCCGGCGGCCTGGGCCTTCTTCTCCTTCTGGGGCTCGTGCTCGTCGACATAGCGCTGGACGTCGTCGTCGGCGAGGGCGGAGCGCAGGTCCGCCAGCTTGTCCTCGTCGAGCTCGACGATGGCGTCGCCGTTCGGGCCCTCCGCGAAGCCCTTGCGAGGCACCGTGAACATCTCGACGTCCTCGCCGCGCACGTCGCGCAGCTGCCACGCGAGCGAGGCGATCACTCCGGACGTGAGCCCCTCGTCCACACCGAGGTGGTCGGAGAACGTGGCGACGACCTCGGTGGTGCGGGCGGGATTGCCCAGGATCTGCGGGCTGAGGAAGCGGTCCATCGCCCCGGCCAGGTAGCGCTGCTGGTTCTTCACCCGGGTGACGTCGCCGTCGTCGAAGGCGTGCCGTTCGCGCACGTAGCGCAGGGCGGCCGTGTCCTGCAGCAGGATGTGCCCGCGCGGGTAGTACGAGGGGTTGGCCTGACCGGAGGAGAAGGCCTGCGGGTTGCAGACCTCGACGCCGCCCAGCGCGTTCGTCACGCCCCGGAAGCCCTGGAAGTCGACCTCCAGGACGTGGTGGATCGGCACTCCCAGCAGCAGCTCCACCGTGTCCACGGCGAGCGCGTAGCCGCCCCTGTCGAAGGCCGAGTTGATCTTCGCCTCGCCGTGGCCGGGCACGGTGACCCACGAATCCCGCAGCACGGACATGACGTAGACCTGGCGACGGTCCGCGGGGATGTGCACGAGCATCATGGTGTCCGAGCGCTGGCCCATGTCCTGCTCGCCCTCGCCCTCGCGGGAGTCGGAGCCCAGGACGAGCACGTTCAGCGGGCCGTTGCCGGCCGCCTGCTCGAGCGCCCCCACGTCCACCGTCTGCCGGTGGTCGTCGAAGGTGCGCCCGAGCGAGCTCGTGTACCAGGCGCCCAGGCCGAGCAGCGCCGCGAGCAGGACGGCGAGCAGGCCGACGACCCACGGCCAGCGCCGGCGGCGCCGCGCGACCGGCGGGGCGTCGTCGCGCGGGGGCTCGGGGCGCGGCAGGGGCTCGGGCGTCCAGGACGCGGCCGGGGGATGGCTCACTCGGGTCTCCTGCTCGAGGTCGGGGGTCAGCCCAGTCTACGGACGCCCCGTCAGGCGTCGGCCGCCGCGGCCCGGCGACGGCGCGGCCTGGGCTGGCAGCGCGGGCACAGGTGGCTCGCACGGTTCATGAACGGCTCGCGCACGATGCGGGAGTCGACCCCCTCGGCGGCGCAGCGGCGACACGGCTGCCCGGTGCGCCCGTAGGCCGCCAGGGAGCGGGCGAAGTAGCCCGATCGCCCGTCCACGTTGACGTAGAGCGCGTCGAAGCTCGTGCCCCCCACCTCCAGGGCCCGGCGCATCACGTCCTGGACGGCCGCCAGGAGGCGCAGCGTGTCCGCCCGGCGCATGCGCTCGGTCGGGCGCTCGGGGTGCAGCCCGGCGCCCCACAGGGCCTCGTCCGCGTAGATGTTGCCGATCCCGGAGACCAGCGACTGGTCCAGCAGCGCGCGCTTGAGGGTGGAGCGGCGCCGCGCCAGGCGCGCGTGCACGGCCGCGGGGTCGAACAGGGGGTGCAGCGGGTCCAGGGCGATGTGGGCGGCGGTGGTCGGGATCCGCTCGCCGCCGGCGGCGTCGTCGGGCCGCAGCGCGTCGAGCCACCAGCCGCCGAAGATCCGCTGGTCCACGAACCGCAGCTCGCGGGCGGAGCCGTCCGCCGCGGTGACGGGCAGGCGCAGGCGCAGGTGTCGCTGGTCGGCAGCCCCCGGCTCGTCCACGAGGATCTGCCCGCTCATCCCCAGGTGCACGACGACGGCGTCGTCGCCCTCGGCCAGGGGCAGCCAGAGGAACTTGCCGCGGCGAGCCGGCTCGGCCAGCCGGGCGCCGCGCAGCCGCTCCCGGAGGGCGTCCGCACCGCCGGGGCTGCGACGCAGCGAGCGGGGGTCGAGGACCTCGAGCTCCGCGGCGACGGCGTCCGTGGCCCACCGGGCCAGGCCGCGCCGGACGACCTCGGCCTCGGGCAGCTCCGGCACGGGCTCAGCGCCCCGCGGCCGGCAGATCCGCCTCGAGGGCGGGCCACGAGGCGGCCGCGGCGTCCCGCTCGGCCTGCTTCTTGGAGCTGGCGACGGCGGAGCCGTACTCGCGCTCGCCGACGACGAGGGTGGCCCGGTAGCGGGGGTCGTGCGCGGGGCCCTGACCCTCGATCGCGTAGCGGACGGCGCCGAGACCGTGGCGGCTGGCGGCCTCGGCCACGACCGTCTTCCAGTCGGTGCTCTCGCGCAGCAGGTCCGGCTCGTCCAGCAGCGGCACCACGTGGCGGTGCACGAGTGCGGCCGCGGCCACGGCCCCGTGGTCCACGTAGACGGCGCCGATGAGCGCCTCGAGGGTGTCGGCGAGGATCGAGTCCTTGTCCGCCCCGCCGGTGCGGCGCTCCCCCGTGCCCAGGCGCACGAACGGGCCGATGCCGATCCGGCGCGCCACCTTCGCCAGGGCACGCGTGGACACGACGGCGGCCCGGCGGCGGGCGAGGTCGCCCTCGGCCAGGTCCGGGTACACCGTGAAGATGTGGTCGGTGACCACGTAGCCCAGCACCGAGTCCCCGAGGAACTCGAGGCGCTCGTTGGTGGGCAGCCCGCCCTGCTCATAGGCGAACGAGCGGTGCGTCAGAGCACGTTCGAGCGTCCCGGCGGTGATGTGCACGCCGAGACGCTCGAACAGCTCTTCTGGCTCGGGCGCGGGCTCAGGCCCGCGGCGAGCCGTTGGGGACGCCATCTCAGGCGTCGGCGACCTTGCGGCCCTTGTACTCGAAGAACAGGGGGGTGCCGGCGGCGTCGGTCTTCAGCTCGGCCTGGTGGGGCAGGCGGTACGAGACGCGACCGTTCTCGACGGACTTCACCAGGGCGGGCGCGGTGGCCTTCCACTGCGACCGGCGGGCACGGGTGTTGGCACGGGACATCTTCCGCTTCGGGACTGCCACGACTATCTCTCTTCTGTCTCGGTGATGGAGGTCTCTGAGGTGCCCGCGAGGTGGGCCAGGGCGGCCCAGCGCGGGTCCACGCGCTCGTGGGCGTGCCCCTCGGGCGCGTCCTCGAGGCGGATGCCGCAGTCGGCGCACAGGCCCTCGCAGTCCGGCCGGCACAGCGGCTGGAACGGAAGGGCGATGACCACGGCGTCCCGGAACACGGGTTCCAGGTCCACGGTCTCGCGCACCACGAGCGGCTGCTCGCCGGCGTCGTCCTCGGACGTGCCGGTGAGGTACAGCTCCTGCAGGTCCACGGTGATCCCCTCGTGCAGCGGGCGCAGGCAACGGCCGCACTCGCCCTTCAGGGTCGCGTCCGCGGTGCCGGTGACGAGGACTCCCTCGTGCACCGACTCCAGACGCAGGTCCAGTTCGACGGGGTCCCCCTCGGGGATCCCCAGCAGCGGCGTGGAGACGCCCGCGGGGGCGGGCCACTCGGCCGTCAGCTCGCGCTGGACTCCGGCCCCGCGCGTCAGATCGCGCACGGGGATCACCCACGGCGAGTCGGCGCCGTGGCGCTGGATGCTGTCCATGGTCGCTCCTCTCGGCGGGTGGGACGGCGGGGGTACACGGCCCGTCCGCACGCCCTCTGCGGGGGTGCGATGCGGCCTGGACACGGGTCCAGCCACGACGGACCGACAGCCCATCCTACCGGGTGGGTCCGCCTCGGCCAAAGCCGTCCGCGGTCCGCGCGTCGTCGGCCCGGCTCAGAGCCCGGCGGTGAACTCCCGGAGCCAGGCCCGCAGGTCGGCCCCGAGGTCCTCGTGCCGCGCCCCGAACTCGATGACCGCCTGCAGATAGCCGAGCTTGTCCCCCGTGTCGTAGCGGCGGCCGTCGAAGACGACGGCGTGCACGCCGCGGCCCTCACCGTCCTCCGTGGCCAGCCTCTGCAGCGCATCGGTGAGCTGGATCTCCCCGCCGCGGCCGGGCGGGGTCTCGTCCAGCACGTCGAACACCTGCGGGGCCAGCACGTAGCGGCCGATGATCGCGAGGGTGGAGGGGGCGTCCTCGCGGGCCGGCTTCTCCACGAGGTCGGTGACGCGGACGACGTCGTCGCCCTCCCCCGGCACGGCCTGCACCGCGGCCACGCCGTAGGCCGAGACGGCCTCCTCCGGGACCTCCATGAGGGCGATCACGGAGCCGCCGAGGCGCTGCTGCACGTCGATCATGCGCTCGAGCAGCGCCTCGCCGTCGCCGATGATGTCATCGCCCAGCAGGACCGCGAACGGCTCCTCGCCGACGTGGCGGCGTGCGCAGTTCACCGCGTGGCCGAGCCCGAGGGCCTCGCCCTGACGGACGTAGTGGATGTCCCCCACCAGGTCCGACTCGTGGATCTGCGCGAGCCGCTTGGCGTCGCCCTTGTGCTCCAGCGCGGCCTCCAGCGCGGGATGGCGGTCGAAGTGGTCCTCGAGGGCCCGCTTGTTCCGGCCCGTGATCATCAGCACGTCCGCCAGGCCCGCACGCCGGGCCTCCGTCACCACATATTCGATGGCCGGCCGGTCCACCACCGGCAGCATCTCCTTCGGCATGGCCTTGGTGGCCGGCAGGAAGCGGGTGCCCAGGCCGGCGGCCGGGATGACGGCCTTGCGGGTGCGAGGGCGGGAGGGGGGCGGGACGGTCATCGGCGGTTCTCCTGCGGTTGATGCGGTGGGACGAGCGGAGGGGTGGCCCGCGGGTGGGCCGGGCGGGGTCAGGCCCCGCCGTCGAGGCCGCGCAGGACCGCGGCCGGGACGAACTCGGCGACGTCGCCGCCGAGTCCATGGACCTCCTTGATGAGCGAGGAGGACACGTGGGTGTACCGGGCGTCGGCCGGGAGGTAGACCGTCTCGACCCCGGTCAGGTGGCGGTTCATCGCGGCCATCGGTGCCTCGAACTCGAGGTCGGCGCCGCCGCGCAGCCCCTTGACGATCGCGTCCGCGCCGATCTGCCGGCAGAACTCGGCCAGCAGGCCCGGGCCCATGGGCCGGACCACGACACCGGCGAGGGAGGACACCGTCGCCTCGATCATGGCGATGCGCTCGTCCACGCTGAAGCGGTACGTCTTGGCCGGGTTGGCGGACACGGCGACCACCACCTCCTCGAAGAGGTTCGCGGCTCGCGCGATCACCTCGACGTGCCCCTTGTGGAGGGGATCGAACGAACCAGGGCAGACGGCACGACGCATGGGTGCCAGCCTAGCGGGGGCCGCGCCGAGCGGCGACGGACGCCCGTCCGGTCCGGCTCCGGCGCGTCGCGGTCGTGACGGACGCGGCATGCGCCGCCGTGTGCGGTCCGCGGCGATGGGTACAGTGCGGCCATGGACGGAACCCAGCCCACCCCCGGATCGGCACGGCACGACGTCGACGTGGACGCGCCGTGGCGTCGCACGGCGGCGGCCGCGGGCCTGCTCGGTGACGTCGGCCCCGTGCCCACCGTGTTCGAGACGATGACGGGCCTCGCCGTCGAGCACGGGGCCGTGAACCTCGGCCAGGGCTTCCCCGACGCCGACGGCCCCGACGCGCTGCTGCGGCTGGCGGCCGACGCCGTGCTGGCGGGCCCCAACCAGTACGCCCCCGGCACGGGCGACCCCGCGCTGCGGCGGGCCGTTGCAGAGCACCGCCGGCGCCACTGGGGCGTGACGGAGGACCCCGCCACGCAGGTCATGATCACCACGGGTGCCACCGAGGGCATCGCCGCGACGGTCCTGGCGTTCGTGCGCCCGGGCGACGAGGTCGTCACGGTCGAGCCGTTCTACGACTCGCACGCCGCCACGATCGCCCTGGCCGGCGGCCGGCACGTGAGCGTGCCGGTGGAGGCGCCGGACTTCCTGCCGGACCCGGCACGGGTGGCCGCGGCGATGACCGACCGCACGCGCCTGCTCATCGTGAACACGCCGCACAACCCCACGGGCGCGGTCTATCCGCGGGAGCTGCTCGAGGAGCTCGTGGCCCTGTGCCGGTCCCGGGGCGTGCTGATCCTCGCGGACGAGGTCTACGACCACCTCGTCTACGAGGGCGAGCACGTCAGCCTGCGCTCGGTCGCGGGCGCCGAGGACATCGCCCTGACGGTCTCCAGCGCGGGCAAGGCGTTCGCGGTCACCGGGTGGAAGGTCGGCTGGCTGACCGGCCCGGCCGAGCTCGTCGGGGCCGCGCGCGCCGTCAAGCAGTTCCTCACCTACTCCTCCGGCCCCGCCTTCCAGCGCGCGCTGGGTGCCTACCTGCCCACCGACGACGCCGAGCGGCACCTCGCCGGCCAGCGCGAGCGGTACCGCGACGCCCGGGATCGGCTCGTGGCGGGCCTGCGGGAGGCGGGCCTGGACCCGGTCGTCCCGGCGGCGGGCTACTTCGTCGTCGTGGACCTCGCCCCGTGGGGTGCGACGGACGCGGCCGAGGCCGCGGTGCGGTGGACGCGTGAGGCCGGCGTCACGGGCATCCCCGTGGGCGCGCTCTGCCGCCCGGACGGAGGCCACCTGCGGTCGTGGCTGCGGCTGGCGTTCTGCAAGTCCCCGGATGCGATCGACGAGGCGATGCGCCGCCTGGCCGAGGCGGCCCCGCGGCTGCGCGCGGCCTGACCCCCGACGCTTTCGTTGACGAAACGGCGGCCCCCGGAGCACTTTCGTTCGGGAAACGGCGGCCCCCGGAGCATTTTCGTTCGGGAAACGGCGGCCGCCGTGCTCGCGGTTCCGTGCTGAGCCCAGTCCGTTCCGCCCTCCCGTCTCCCCGGTGAGAACGGGCCGAGACGCCGCCGTTTCCCGAACGAAAGCAGGCCGACACGCCGCCGTTTCCCGAACGAAAGCGGGTGGGCGGGGTCAGCGCTCGTCCTGCCAGAGGTACAGGGCGGTCTCGCCGTAGACGCGCACCTCGACCTCCTCGAGGCCGCGCGGCCGGCGCGGCGCCACGTCCCGGGCCGCCCGCTCCAGCACGAGCAGCCCGCCCGGGGCGAGCCGCCCGGCCGCCGCCTCCACCACGGCCTCGAGCGGCGGGCCGGCCACCGGGTACGGCGGGTCGGCCAGGATCAGGTCCACGGACACGGCCTCCGCCGCGAGCGCCTGCTCCACGCTTCCGGCGCCCACGCGCACGACGTCGGCCCCGCGCGCCCGGTTGACCAGCGCGGCGTTCGCGCGGCACGCGGCCACGGCCTTCCGGTCCCGCTCGACCAGCAGCACCGATGCCGCTCCGCGGCTGGCGGCCTCGCACCCCAGGGCGCCGGAGCCGGCGTAGAGGTCGAGCACGGCCGTCCCGTCCAGCCAGTCGCGGGCCTCGAGCCAGGAGAACAGGGCCTCCTTGGTGCGATCCGTGGTGGGGCGCGTGCCGGTGCCGGGGACGGCGGTCAGGGGCCGCCCGGCGGCCGCGCCGGCGATGATGCGGGACATGGCTCAGCCCTTCTCGAGGTAGTCGGCGGCGGTGAGGTGCTCGGCCTCCCAGCGGGCCACCTCGGCGGCGAGCGCCGGGTGGGCGGAGAGCCCCGGGCCGGCCGCCATGACCTGCGCGACGGCGTCGGCGGCCACGGCGATCAGCGGGGCGTCGGCGATGACGTCCACGTGGTGCAGCCCCGAGGCCAGCCCGGACTGGGCGGCGCCGAGCACGTCGCCGACGCCGCGCTGGGCGAGGTCCTCCTGCGCAATGCGCATGCCGTCCTGCTCCTGGGCCAGGACCTCGAGCCGGCGCAGCGACGGGTGCCCGTCCGGCAGGCGCGTGGCCAGCAGGCAGACCGCCGCCCCGGGCCCGCGGCCCACGCGGCCGCGCAGCTGGTGCAGGGTGGACAGGCCGAAGTCGTCGGCGTCGAGGACCGCCATGACCGTCGCGTTGGGCACGTCCACGCCCACCTCGACGACGGTGGTCGCCACGAGCACGTCCGTCTCCCCGCGAGCGAAGGCCTGCATCGCCGCGTCCTGCTCGGCCTGGTCCATGCGCCCGTGCACGGCGTCGATCCGCAGCCCCGCCAGCGCCGGCAGACTCCGCAGCCGGGGTGTCATCTCCTCCACGTTGGCGTGACCCGGGTCGGCGTCGTCGGGGTCGATGCGCGGGCACACCACGAACGCCTGGTGGCCGGCCGCCACGTGCTCGGCGATCAGCTCCCACACCCGGCCGATCACGCGCGGGCCATGGGCCATCCGCGCCACGTGCGTGGTGACCGGCTGACGCCCGGACGGCAGCCCCTCGAGCACCGACAGGTCCAGGTCCCCGAACACCGTCATCGCCACGGAGCGCGGGATGGGCGTGGCGGACATGACGAGCAGGTGCGTGCCGGGGTTGGCCCGCCGCAGGGCCTCGCGCTGGTCTACGCCGAAGCGGTGCTGCTCGTCGACGACGGCCAGGGCCAGCTCGGCGAAGCCCACCTTCTCGGAGAGCAGCGCGTGCGTCCCGACGGCGATCCCGGCCTCGCCGGAGGCCAGGGCCAGCAGCGCCTCGCGGCGCGCGGCGGTCTTGAGCGAGCCGGTGACCAGCGCGACCCTTGTGGCCGGGCCGTCGCCGGCCCCGAGGGTGCCGGCCTCGGCGAGGGGGCCCATCAGGCGCAGCAGGGCACGGTGGTGCTGCGCGGCGAGCACCTCGGTGGGTGCCACCAGGGCGGCCTGGCCGCCGGCGTCCACGACCTGCAGCATCGCCCGCAGGGCCACGAGCGTCTTGCCCGCGCCCACGTCCCCCTGCAGCAGCCGGCTCATCGGGGCGTCCCGGGCCAGCTCGGCGGACAGCTGCTCCCCCACCGCCACCTGGCCGGGCGTCAGCGCGAACGGCAGGCGGGCGTCCAGGGCCTCGAGCAGGCCCCCGGCCCGCGGCGGGCGGGGCACGGCGGGCACCGCCCGCTCCCGGTCCCGGCGCCAGGCGAGCGCAGCCTGGACGAGCAGCGCCTCACGCAGGGCGAGCGCGGTCCGCGCCGGGCCGGTGGCGGCGACGTCGTGCGGGGCGTGCAGGTCCCGGTACGCCTGCGCGGTGCCCGGCAGCGGCGCGTCCAGGTCGAGCGCCGCGGCGGCCTCCGCGCGGATCCGCTCGGTGAGCAGCTCGGGGATCCGTCCCAGGTCGACGGTCTCGAGCACCCGGGCGACGGCGGAGCGGACCGTCCACGACGGCAGCTTCCCCGTGGCCCGGTAGAGCGGAACCGGTCGCACGTCCACCTCCCCCGGGGCGACGTCGTCGTCCAGGAGGGCGAAGTCCGGGTTGTTCAGCGTGATCCGGCCGCGGTACTCGGTCGTGCGGCCCTGGAACATGGCGGTCATCCCGGGGGCGAGGCGGCGGCGGGCGTCGTGGCCGTTGAAGAAGGCCATGGACAGGCTCGCCCCCGGCACGCCGGCCACGGACGGGTCCGCGACGGTGACGTCCACGATGAACCCGGGCCGGCTGTGCATGCGCCGCGTGGTCACCGACTCCACGACGGCGACGACGGTCACCTCGGCGTCGTGCGGCAGCGCGGCGATGGGGGTGAGCTCGCCGCGCTCGATCCAGCGGCGCGGCACGTGGTCCAGCAGGTCCCCGACCGTGGTCAGCCCGAGCTCCTTCTCGAGGCGGGCGGGCAGCTTCCCGCCCAGCACCTCGGACAGGGGCAGCTCGGTGACGGGGGCCTCAGCGGCCATGGCACCCGTCCGGTGCGGCGTCTGCCTGCGACGGCCCGGCCAGGTCGGTGACGGCCAGGCCCTCGACGTCGCCGGCGGCCCGCAGGGGGCCGATCGCGTCCTCGGCGCGGGGCACGTGCACGTGGACCCGCCACGGCACCCGGCCGTGCGCGTCACGGGCGGTCCCGACGGGGGCCAGGATCACGGCGTCCCCCACCTCCGTCAGCCGACGGCGCAGCTCGGCCGCGGCGAGCGGGGTGAGGGCCAGGGTGCCCATCACCTCGACGGCCCCCTCGGCCGGCGCCTCCGCCGCGGCGGCGGGCTCGCCCTCCGCGGCGTGGGCGCCCTCGCCGTAGCCGGGGAGGGCGGTGGCCAGCTCCTCGTCCACGGGCGTGCCCGTGACGACGGAGCGCAGCGCCTCGAACACCCAGAGCAGCCCGACGGCGCCGGCGTCCACGACGTGCGCCCGGGTCAGCGGGGCGAGCAACGACTCGGTCTCCTCCACGGCCTGCACGCAGTCGGCCAGCATGACGGTCACGGCCGGGCCGAGGCGCACGGCCGGGTCCGCGTCCCCGGCCACCGCGGGCGTGTCGGGAGCCTGGGTGGACGAGCGCGCGAGGCTGCGGGCGGCCGCGGAGAGCACCGTGAGGATCGTCCCCTCGCGCGGATCCGACAGGGCCTGCCGGGCGGCCCGGTCGGCGGCTCCGAACGCCGCCGCCAGGGCGAACGCGTCGACACGCTCCCGGCCGCGCAGGGGCTCGGCCATCCCCGCCAGACTGACCGCGAGCAGCATGCCCGAGTTGCCCCGGGCCGAGTCCAGCGCGGCCGCGCCTGCGTGCGCGAGCACGGCGCCGACGTCGTCCTGTGCGGGGCAGGCGTCGGCCGCGGTGCGGGCCGCCGTCAGCGTGGCGAGCATGTTCGTGCCCGTGTCCGCGTCCGGGACCGGGAAGAGGTTCAGGGCGTCGAGTCGCGGCGCGGCCCGGCCCACGAGCTCCTCCGCGAGCGCGAGCCAGTGCCGTACCAGTGACGGCCGGGACGGCGTGCTCACTGCGCGACGGCCTCCCCCAGGGTGCCGGTGCGGATGCCCTCGCCGAGGCGGGCGATCGCCGCCCAGTCCGGCCACACGACGTCCTCGCCGGTGTCCGTGTAGCCCACGCCCACGGACGGCACCGTGCTGGTCACGATCGGGGCGTCGCGCGCATCGCGCAGGGACCACGCCAGGTTCGCGAGGGTGCTCGAGTCGAGCTCGTCGTCGAGGGTCAGGAAGGGGGCGAACTCCTCGACGGCGGCCTGCACGCGGCTCGGGTCCGAGAGGGTGTCGCGGGAGAGGAACGCGGCCACGATGGCCTTGACCAGGCGCTGCTGGTTCTCCACACGGTCGAAGTCGCTGCGCGGCAGGTTGTACCGCTCCCGCGCGTAGGCCAGGGCCTTGTCCCCGTCCATCTGCACGGTGCCCGCGGGGAAGTCGATGCCGCCGGTCGAGACGAAGGCGCTGGGGTTGTCCACGCTGACGCCGCCCAGGGCGTCCACGAGGCCCTTGAAGCCGGCGAGGTCCACGGCGATCACGTGGTCCACGCGTGCCTGGAACATGTTCTCCGCGGTGGCCACCGTCAGCGGGATGCCGCCGTACTGGTAGGCGGCGTTGACCTTGTGGTCCCCGTGTCCCGGGATCGGCACCCACATGTCGCGCATGATGGACATGACCTGGATCTCGCTGCGGTCCCCGGGCACGTGGACCCACATGAGGGTGTCCGACCGGCCGGCGGAGTCACGGCCCTCCGCGCCCGCGTCCTCGCCGACGAGCAGCACGTCGAGGGCCTGCTCGTCCGCCTTCTCGTCCGCGTCCGGGGCGACGGGGCCCTGGGCGCCTTCGGCGGCCTGGTCCGCGTCCATGCCGGGCGGCGGCGCGGTGGGCTGCTGGGCGGACGCCCCCGCGGCGCCCGGGCGGCCCGACTCGGCGGGGAACGCGCCGCCGTCGAAGCGCTGGGTGTCCTGGTCGATGATCCGGGCGATCCCGCCGACGTACACCGCCGCCGCGATGCCCACGGCCAGCAGCGCCACGAGCACCACCGCCAGGGCGATCAGCCACGGGCGGCGACGACGACGGCGCCGCCCGACGGCGACGTCCTCCTGCGGGGGGCGGGGGCGGGGGTCCGCGGTGCTGCTCACGTGGGCTCCTGAGGCGGGGACGGGAACGGTCCCGCCCATGCTAGGGCACGGGCCCCCGCGGGTCCCGGCGCCGCACGTATCCTGGGCGGATGGAATCCCGCCGTCTGCGTCGTCTCGTGCCCCTCCTGACCGCGATCGCCCTCGGCGCCACGGCCTGCACCGGACGGGTGGCCACGGTGGAGGCCGCGCCCCACGCCGCTGACCCGGCGTGTGCCCCGGCCATGGTGGCCATGCCCGACGCCCTGGGCGACCTCGACCTGCGCCCCACCGACAGCCAGGCGACGGCCGTGTGGGGTGACCCGGCCGCCGTCGTCCTGCGCTGCGGCGCCGAGGTCCCCGGCCCCACCACGGACCGCTGCATCTCCGTGGACGGGATCGACTGGGTCATCCGGGACGAGGACGAGAACTGGCGGATCACCACCTACGGCCGCGACCCGGCCGTGGAGGTGCTGTTCGGCAAGGACCAGGCCAGCTCGGACACCGTGATGGTGGGCCTGTCCTCGGCGGTCGCGCAGATCGAGTCCAGCGGCGGCTGCGTCAGCGTGCAGGACGCCACACCCGTCGGCTGAGACCGGCGCGGGCCGCGTCAGTGCAGGCCGACGCCCCGCTCGAGGGCGAGGTCCAGCAGCTCCGAGATCAGATCGTCGTAGGACAGGCCCGTCCGCTCCCACATGGCCGGGTACATGCTGATGGGCGTGAAGCCCGGCATGGTGTTGATCTCGTTGACCACCCAGCGCCCGTCCGGGGTGAAGAAGAAGTCGCAGCGGCCGAGGCCGGACCCGTCCACGGCCTCGAAGGCGCGGATCGCCAGGGCGCGCAGTCGCTCGATCTCCTCCTCCGGCAGCTCGGCCGGGCAGGACAGCTGGGTGCTGCCGGTGTCCTGGTACTTCGACTCGAAGTCGTAGAACTGCGTCTCACCCTCGTCGTGGGCCACGACGATCTCCCCCGGCAGCGAGGCGCGCGGGGCGGCGGCGCCGTGCCCGTCGAGGACGGCGCACTCGATCTCGCGGCCGACGATGCCCGCCTCCACCACGACCTTGGGGTCGAAGCGACGGGCCTCCTCGACGGCGGCGCGCAGACCCGCGGGCTCGGTGACGCGGGTGATGCCGAAGGACGAGCCGGCGCGGGCGGGCTTGACGAACAGCGGGTAGGCGAGCGCCCCGGCGCGGGCGAGGGCCGCCTCCGGATCGCGCGCCCAGTCGCGGGCGGTGATGGTCTCCCACGGGCCGACCTCGAGGCCGGCGGCCTGGAAGGCGACCTTCATGAAGTGCTTGTCCATGCCGACTGCGGAGGCGAGCACGCCGCAGCCCACGTAGGGCAGACCCAGCGACTCGAACATGCCCTGGAGAGTGCCGTCCTCGCCCCAGGGGCCGTGCAGCAGCGGGAACACGACGTCCACCGGGCCCAGCGAGGAGCCGTCGGCCGCGGTCAGCTCGACGGTGCCGTCCGGCAGGGCGCGCAGGCTCACCGGGGCCTCGGGCTCCGGCACCTCCGGCAGGGCGTCGCCGCCCAGGCGGAACGAGGCCACGTCCAGCTCGTCGTGCGACCACAGGCCGGAGCGGGCCACACCCACCGGCACGACGTCCCAGCGCTGACGGTCGGCCGCGTGCAGCACGCCCGCCGCGGTCACGCAGCTGATGGGGTGCTCGCTCGAGCGCCCGCCGAAGAGCAGGAGCACGCGGGGACGCGCGCCGGCGGCGGCCTCCGGGGCGGGGGTGGCGGTCATGCGGTGCGTCCTTCCGACTTCAGGTCACGGGCGAGCAGCAGCTCGGCGAGGCGGTCCACGGCCACGTCCCCGGCGACCACCCGGTCCATCAGCTCGCTGATGGGCATCTCCACACCGTGGGCGCGGGCGGCGTGCACGATGGCGGAGACGGACTTGATGCCCTCGGCCGTCTGGCTCATGGCGGCCACCGCCTCCTCCGCGCTGAGGCCGGTGCCGATGTGGCGGCCGGCCGTGCGGTTGCGGGAGAGGGGCGAGGCGCACGTGGCCACGAGGTCGCCCAGGCCGGCGAGCCCGGCCATGGTGGCCGGGTCGCCGCCGAGCGCGACGGCCAGCCGGGTGGTCTCGGCCAGGCCCCGGGTGATGACGGAGGCCTTGGAGTTGTCCCCCAGCCCCTGCCCGTCGCAGATGCCCACGGCGAGCGCGATGACGTTCTTCACCACACCGCCGATCTCCACGCCCACGACGTCGGTGTTCGTGTAGGGCCGGAAGGTCCGGCCGGCCGTGAGGGCGGCGATGCGCTCCGCCGTCGCGCGCGAGGCCGAGGCGACCACCGTGGCGGTGGGCTCGCCGCGCGCGATCTCGAGGGCGAGGTTGGGTCCGGAGACCACCGCGAACCGGTCCGGGCTGAGGCCCAGCTCCTCCGCGCAGACCTGCGACATCCGCGCGTCGGTGCCGCGCTCGAGGCCCTTGACGAGGGAGACCACGACGGCGTCCGGGGCCAGGTCGGCGCGCACGGCGTGCAGGGTCTCGCGCACGTGCTGCGCGGGCACGGCCACCACCACGACGCCGGCGCCCCGGACCGCCTCGGCGGCGTCGGTGACGGCGCGCACGCAGGTGGGCAGCGTGATGCCGGGCAGGTACTCGGGGTTCTCGTGTCGCTCGGTGATGGCCTCGGCGACCTCGGCCCGCCGGGACCACATCACGATCTCGGACGCGCGGGCGGGCTCGGGGCTGGTGCTCAGGCCCAGGACGCGGGCGAAGGCCGACCCCCAGCTGCCGGCCCCGAGGACGGCGACGGTGCGCGGATCGCTCATGCCCCGGCCACCCGCGCTCCGGCCGTGGGATCCCAGCGGCCCTCCGGGGCCGGTTCTCCGCGCAGCTCGGCGACCAGGTCGGTGATCGCGCCCATCATGCGGCCGGTGCCCTCGCGCAGGGTCCCCGCCGTCACGGGGCGGTCCCGCAGGTCCGCGAGGTCGACGGGCGCGCCGACCCGGATCCGGGCGGTCTTGCGCGGGAGGACGCGGAGGGAGCGGCCGCCGTACGGCAGCAGCTCCTGGATGCCCCACTGACCGACGGGGATGAGCGGGGCGCCGGTCTGCAGGGCGAGGCGCACGGCCCCGTTGCGCCCGGCCATGGGCCAGCCGTCGGGATCGCGGGTGACGGTGCCCTCCGGGTAGACGATGATCGCCCGGCCCGTGGCGACGGCCTCGCGGGCGGCGGCGAGCGAGCGGCCGCCATCGCGGGTGCGCTCGACCGGGATCATGCGGGTGGCCTCGAGGACCTGCTTGAGCACGGGCACCTTCCAGAGCTCGGCCTTGGCGAGGAAGGTCGGCAGCAGGCCCTGGTTGTAGACCATGTGGGCCACGGAGAGCGGGTCCACCTCCGAGATGTGGTTGACGGCGAGGATCGCGCCGGTCTCGGGCAGGTGCTCGGTCCCCTCCCACACCTGGCGGACGAGGGCCCGCATCGCCGGTCGCACGATCACCCCCGGGATCACGTAGGGGGCCCGCGCGGTACGCGTCGGACGACCCCCCGCGGCGGCAGGGCTCTGCGCGTCCACGCCGCTCACCGGTCGCGTTCGGTCAGCTCGACGTCGGCGCCGAGGCCCTCGAGCTTCGCCATGAAGTGCTCGTAGCCGCGGTTGATGATCTCCAGGCCCGTCGCCGTGGAGGTGCCCTCGGCGGTGAGGGCGGCGATCA
The DNA here is from genome assembly GCF_054960655.1 of Micrococcus sp. PSi08. NCBI lineage: Bacteria > Bacillati > Actinomycetota > Actinomycetes > Micrococcales > Micrococcaceae > Micrococcus > Micrococcus sp. PSi08. Next base: position 67,797 of record NZ_JBHNYP010000003.1, read on the forward strand.
GGTGGGAGAAGCCGCCGCGCAGGTCCGGGATGTCGAACTCGACGCCATGCAGCGGCGTCGGGCCGGAGATCACGGCCGAGTGCAGGAAGTTGCGCTGACCGAAGCGGCACGGCACGGAGCCGAGGCACTCGCGGTGCAGCTGGATGGAGGCGCCCATCCGCACGAGGGCGTCGGTGAAGCCGAAGCGGTTCTCGTACACGGTCTCGTGCACGATGGAGACCCCCTTGGCCTGGGTCAGCGCCACCACGAGGGGCTGCTGCCAGTCGGTCATGAAGCCGGGGTGCACGTCCGTCTCGAGCACGAGCGGGTTGAGATCGCCGCCGGCGTGCCAGAACCGGATGCCGTCGTCGACGACGTCGAACTCGCCGCCGATCTTGCGGTAGGTGTTCAGGAACGCCGTCAGGTCGCGCTGCTCGGCGCCGCGGACGTAGATGTCCCCCCGGGTGGCCAGGGCGGCGGAGGCCCACGAGGCGGACTCGTTGCGGTCGGGCAGCGCGATGTGGTTGTAGCCGCGCATCTCGCTCACGCCCTCGATGCGGATGGTGCGGTCCGTCTGCACGGTGATGATCGCGCCCATCTTCTGCAGGACGGCGATGAGGTCGTGGATCTCCGGCTCGACGGCGGCGCCCTTGAGCTCGGTGATGCCCTCGGCCTTCACAGCGGTCAGCAGCACCTGCTCGGTGGCTCCGACGGAGGGGTACGGCAGCTCGAGCTTGGCGCCGTGCAGGCCCTTGGGGGCGGAGATGGAGATGCCGCCCGGGCGCTTGTCCACGACGGCGCCGAAGTTGCGCAGCACGGCCAGGTGGTAGTCGATCGGGCGGTCGCCGATCTTGCAGCCGCCGAGGTCGGGGATGAAGGCCTCCCCGATCGCGTGCATGAGCGGGCCGCAGAAGAGGATCGGGATGCGCGAGTCGCCGGCGTGGGCGTCGATCTCGGCGGTCAGGGCCGACTTCACCCCGGCCGGGTCCATCGTGATCCGCCCGGTCTCCTTGTCCCACTCCACGGACACGCCGTGGATCTCGAGGAGGGAGCTGACGACGTCCACGTCCTTGATCTCGGGGATGTTCCGGAGCACGGACGGCGAGTTGCCGAGCAGGGCGGCCACCATGGCCTTGGGCACCAGGTTCTTGGCGCCGCGCACGGTCACCTCACCGGTCAGCGGCTTTCCGCCATGGATGGTCAAGAGCTTCGCCATGCGCGTCCTTCCTCAGCGCGGCCGCAGGGCCACGGTCTCGGCCACTCCGCCGGAGCGGGGAGGTCTCTGAACGGGACCGCCCGCCGTGTGCGGCGGGCGGTCCCGGAATCGCCTCCCAGCATAGGGCGTCGCCGGGCACGCGCGGCAATGGTGCGCTCCCGGCGGCGGCCGGTCAGCCGGCCGTGCGGGCCGGCAGGGTGGTGGGCTTGTACGCGGGGCGGTCCGCCTCGTAGGCGTCGATCTCGGCCTGGTGCCCCAGGGTGACGGCGATGTCGTCCAGGCCCTCGAGCAGCCGGTGACGGGTGTCGTCGTCGATCTGGAAGGGGGCGGTCACATCCCCGCACTCGACGGTGCGTGTGACGAGGTCCACGGTGACCGGGGTCCCGGGACGGTTCTCCAGCTCCTTCCAGATGCGCTCGACGTCCTCCTGCTCCACCTGGGCCGCGACGAGCCCCTGTTTGGCGGAGTTGCCGCGGAAGATGTCCGCGAAGCGCGGGGAGATCACGGCGCGGAAGCCGTAGTCCTTGAGCGCCCACACGGCGTGTTCGCGCGAGGAGCCGGTGCCGAAGTCCGAGCCCGCCACGAGCACGGTGCCTCCGCTGAACGGCTCGGTGTTCAGGATGAAGTCGGGGTCCTGGCGCCAGCCTGCGAACAGGGCGTCCTCGAAGCCCGTGCGGGAGATCCGCTTGAGGTACACGGCCGGGATGATCTGGTCCGTGTCCACGTTCGAGGCGCGCAGCGGCACGCCGACGCCGGTGTGGGTGGTGAACTTCTCCATGGCTCAGGCCTCCTGGGGGGTGAGGGCGGGCAGGTCGGACGGGCTGGCGAGGCGGCCCAGCACGGCGGTGGCCGCGGCGACCACCGGGGACACCAGGTGGGTGCGCCCGCCCTTGCCCTGCCGGCCCTCGAAGTTGCGGTTGGAGGTGGACGCGCAGCGCTCCCCCGGGGAGAGCTGGTCCGGGTTCATGCCCAGGCACATGGAGCAGCCGGCGAACCGCCACTCGGCCCCGAAGTCCTCGAACACCCTGTCCAGGCCCTCGTCCATGGCCTGCAGACGCACGCGCGCCGAGCCCGGCACGACCATGACGCGCAGCCCCTCGGCCTTGCGTCGGCCCCGGACGACCTCGGCGAACGCCCGCAGGTCCTCGATGCGGGAGTTGGTGCACGAGCCCATGAACACGGTGTCGACCTCGACCTGCTTCATCGGGGTGCCGGGGGCCAGGTCCATGTAGGACAGTGCCTTGCGGGCCGCCTCCTGGGCCACCGGGTCGGCGAAGTCCTCGGGCGCGGGGACGGTGTCGTTCAGGCTCACGCCCTGCCCCGGGTTGGTGCCCCACGTGACGAACGGCTCCAGCGTGTCCGCGTCGATGACCACCTCGGCGTCGAACTCGGCACCCTCGTCCGTGGCGAGGGTGCGCCAGTGCTCGACGGCGGCATCCCAGTCGTCGCCCTCGGGGGCATGGGGACGGCCCTTCAGGTAGGCGAAGGTGGTCTCGTCCGGGGCGACCATGCCGGCGCGGGCGCCGGCCTCGATGGACATGTTGCAGATGGTCATCCGGCCCTCCATGGAGAGGTTCCGGATGGCCTCACCGCGGTACTCGAGCACGAAGCCCTGGCCCCCGCCCGTGCCGATCTTCGCGATGACCGCGAGGATGATGTCCTTGGCGGTCACACCCGGGCGCAGCGTGCCGTCCACGGTGACCGCCATGGTCTTGAAGGGCTTCAGCGGCAGGGTCTGGGTGGCCAGGACGTGCTCGACCTCGGAGGTGCCGATGCCGAACGCCAGGGCGCCGAACGCGCCGTGGGTGGAGGTGTGGGAATCGCCGCAGACCACGGTGAGGCCGGGCTGGGTCAGACCCAGCTGGGGGCCGACGACGTGGACGATGCCCTGCTCGGCGTCGCCCAACGGGTGCAGGCGGACGCCGAACTCGGCGCAGTTGGCCCGCAGGGTCTCGATCTGCGTGCGCGAGGTGGCATCCGCGATCGGCTGGTCGATGTCCAGCGTCGGGGTGTTGTGGTCCTCCGTGGCGATGGTCAGGTCGGGCCGGCGCACCGGACGCCCGGCCAGACGCAGCCCCTCGAAGGCCTGCGGGCTCGTCACCTCGTGCACGAGGTGCAGGTCGATGTAGAGCAGGTCGGGGGTGCGGGAGGCGCCCTCGCCCTCGCCACGCACCACCACGTGTTCGTCCCAGACCTTCTCGGCCAGCGTCCTGGGCCGCGTCGTCGCCGTCGTCATGTGCCGCACCTTCCTGCTCACGCACCTGTCGGTCGTCGCCCGGCGCGGGGCGCCGGTGCTCACGGACCACTGTGCGGCGCGGCGAGGCCGTTCTCGACCACGCGGCGCGATATTCCATATCGTGAGATTTCGTCTCACATGCCGGACCTGGCGCCGGCCGGCCCGGTCACATGCGACGCACACCGACACCCCCGGTCCGTCCGAGCAGTGAGACGACTACGATCACCCCATGACCACCGAGCCCGTGCGCCCGCCCACCGAGGACGACCTCATCGGCCCCTCGCTCCACCGGCATCCCAGCGGCGTCGGCGTGGTGGACAAGTCGGTGGCGATCCTCGACGCGCTCGAGTCCGGCCCGGCCACGCTCGCCCAGCTCGTCACCGCCACCGGGATCGCGCGGCCCACGCTGCACCGGCTCGCGGCCGCCCTCACGCACCACCGCATGGTGGGCAAGGACCTGCAGGGCCGCTACGTGCTGGGCACCCGCCTGGCCGAGCTCGCCTCCGCCGCCGGCGAGGACCGGCTCACCACGGCCTCCGGCCCGGTGCTGCTGTGGCTGCGCGACGCCACGGGAGAGAGCGCCCAGGTGTTCCGTCGGCAGGCGGACTCCCGCGTGTGCGTGGCCAGCGCGGAGCGGCCCTGGGGCCTGCGCGACACCATCCCCGTGGGCGCCCGCATGTCCATGAAGGCCGGCTCCGCCGCGCAGGTGCTCCTGGCCTGGGAAGACCACGAGCGGCTCGTCGAGGGGCTGGCCGGCGCCGTGTTCACACCCACCGTCCTCGCGGCGGTGCGGCGCCGCGGCTGGGCCCAGTCCCTGGCCGAGCGCGAGCCCGGGGTCGCCTCGGTGTCCGCACCCGTGCGCGGCCCCAGCGGACGCGTCATCGCGGCGGTCTCGATCTCCGGCCCCCTCGAGCGGCTCTCCCGCCAGCCGGGCCGACTGCACGCGGACGCCGTCGTCTCCGCCGCGACGCGACTCACCGAGCTCATCCGCGCCGGCGAGGCCTGAGGCCCGCCCGCGCCACCGACGGGATGCGCCGCGGAGACACCCCGTTCTTCCCGCGTTCACCCGCGGGGCCTAGCGTCAGCCAGGTCCCCGACCGCCGCCCCCGCACCACCGAGGAGTCCGCCGTGACCGAGACGACCGCGCCCGCCGCCCCCGCCGAGCAGGAGGCCGCGCCGCGGCTGTCCGTGATCGGCACGGGCTATCTGGGCGCCACACACGCCGCCTGCATGGCCGAGCTGGGCTTCGAGGTCCTCGGCGTCGACGTGGACCCGGCCAAGATCGAGCGCCTGGCCCGCGGCGAGGTGCCCTTCCACGAACCCGGCCTGCCCGAGCTGCTGCGCACCCACGTCGCCTCCGGGCGGCTGCGCTTCACCACCGACGTCGCGGAGGCGGCCCGCTGGGCGGACGTCCACTTCATCGGCGTCGGCACCCCGCAGAAGGTGGGTGAGACCGCGGCGGACCTGAGCTACGTGGACGCCGCCGTCGCCTCCCTTGCCGCGGCGATCGACCGCGACGCGCTGATCGTCGGCAAGTCGACCGTGCCCGTGGGCACGGCGCGCCGCCTGGCCGAGCTCGTGCGCACCGTGCGCGCGGAGGCCGGACTGCCGGGCGAGGTCGAGCTCGCCTGGAACCCCGAGTTCCTCCGGGAGGGCTTCGCCGTGAGGGACACGCTCACCCCGGACCGCCTCGTCATCGGCACGCACGGGCCCCGCGCCGAGGGCATCCTGCGCCGCGTCTACGCGCGGCAGCTCGCGGCCGACACCCCGTGGATCAGCACGGACCTCGAGACGGCCGAGTTGGTGAAGGTGGCCGCCAACGCTTTCCTGGCCACGAAGATCTCGTTCATCAACGCGTTCTCGGAGATCACCGAGAACGTGGGCGGGGACATCGGCACCCTCGCGGACGCGATCGGCCACGACGCGCGGATCGGACGCCGGTTCCTCAACGCGGGCGTGGGCTTCGGGGGCGGCTGCCTGCCCAAGGACATCCGCGCGCTCCAGGCCCGCGTCTCCGAGCTGGGCCTGGACCGGACCATGCGGTTCCTGGCGGAGGTGGACGACATCAACCTGCGCCGCCGTGACCGCGTGGTGGACCTGGCGGTGCAGGTGCTCTCCGCGGCTCGCGACGGCCGCGTCCGCCGGGCCGAGGCCTCCGGGACCGCCCCCACCCCCGCGAGCGTGCAGGTGCTCAACGGCACGCGGATCGCCGTGCTGGGCGTCACGTTCAAGCCGGACTCCGACGACGTCCGGGACTCCCCCGCCCTCGACGTCGCCAACCGTCTCTACACGGCCGGCGCCGACGTCCGGGTGTACGACCCCGAGGGCAACGCCAACGCGGCCGCCCGCTTCCCGCGGCTCGACTACGTGGACTCTCTCGAGGCGGCCGTGGACGGCGCCGAGCTGACCCTGCTGCTGACCGAGTGGCGCCAGTTCCGCGAGATGGATCCGGACGCCGTGGGCGCACGCGTGGCCTCCCGCCTGCTGATCGACGGGCGCAACGTCCTGGACGTCGCCGCGTGGCGCGAGCACGGGTGGGACGTCATCGGCCTCGGCCACCGCTTCGACCCGGAGCGACTCCTCCGCGCGGCCTGACCCGCCCGCGGACCCCGGCCCGGGCGTTCAGCCGGCGAACGGGTCCCAGCCGGACTCGGACAGGGGCCGGTGCCCGGCCGGCGGCCGGGCCCCGGCCGGCACGAGCCGGCCGATCCGCGTGAACCCCCGGGGCAGCTCGGTCTCGGGCCACGCCAGCCCCAGGAGGCCGTAGTCCTCGCCCCCGCCGGTCACGAGCGCCTCCGGGCTGGTCCCGGCCAGGGCGGCCACGCGGCGCAGGGGTGCGGCGGCCTCCGCCAGCCAGGCCTCGTCCAGCCACGGTGCCGGCGCGGGGCCGGCCCCGCCGGTGGCGGCCGCCATGCGGTGCGCGTCCTTGCCCAGGCCGTCGGAGACGTCCATGAGGGTGAGCAGGCCGGCCGTCACCGCGGCGGGCCCGAGGGCCAGCGGCGGGCGGGGTCGCAGCTGGGCGCGGACGGCGCGGGCGAGCTCCCGCGGTGACGGCCGGTCGGCGGCGGGGAGGGCGTCCGCCCGTCGCTCCAGCTCCGCGCGGTCGGTGAGCAGCAGGGTGAGCCCGGCGGCGGCCCACCCCGGCCCCGGGGGCGCGGCGGCCCGGGGACCTGCCGGCACCGCCTGGGCATGGACGAGGTCGGCGCCCTCGGCGAGCACGCGGTCCCGGTCCGCCGCGGCCGGCGTGCGGCACAGCACTCCGCCGGGGTGCGGGTCCCCGAGCACCGTCACCGCGGCGTGGACCCGTCCGCCGGTGCCCAGGTCGCCCCCGGCCACCCGGCAGTCCGGCGCGCCGAGGTGACGCACCGCGCCCACGATGCCCGCGGCGAACGACCGCACCCAGGCGACCGGCGTCGTCGGCGGCAGGGTGAGGGCGGTGACGAGCGCGGAGGCGGTCCCGCCCATCGCGTTGACGTCCGAGAGGTTCTGGGCGACGGCCTTCCAGCCGGCGTCGTGGCCGCGGGTGCGGGGACCGGCGGGCCAGCGGTGCAGGAAGTCCGTGCCCTCCCCCATCGCGTCCGTGGAGATGAGCGTTCCGCCGCGGGGCGCGGGCACGAGGGCGGCGTCGTCGCCCGGGGCGACGGCGCCGGCGGGCCAGTGGCCGTCCCGGACGGCGGGGGCGAGCCCGGTCAGGACGACCTCCAGCAGCTCGGCCTCCGTGAGGTCACCGACGGTCGCCCCCGCCGCAGCCGCGGGGTCGCGCACCGTCACCGGCGGCCCCGCCGGACCGGGACGCCGGAGGCCCGGGCGAGGGCGTCGCGGAAGGCATGGAAGCGCTCCACCTCGGCGCGCACCGGGTCGACGACGAGCCGTCGGCCGACGTCGGTGGTCGCCTCCTCGAGGCGGCGGCGCGCGCGGCGTCCCCGCGCCGCGGCGGTCCACCGGGTCAGGGGGATCGCCAGCAGGGCCAGCAACACGCCGAGCGCGAGGCCGCCGACAAGCAGCAGCGTCGGGAGGGGGAAGCCCTCGACCGTGGGCGCGGGCGGCAGGGGGAACTGCAGGTACCCGGCCAGGGCGAGGACGCCCAGCCAGCCGGCGCCGACGACGGCGGTGAGGAGGGCGAGCCACTGCAGCACGTCGAGCACGGGGTGCCACCAGCTGCCCCGGCCGGCCCCGAGGTCGGTGGCGGCGATCGCCTGGTCCACGGCGCCGGGGAGCTCCTCGGCGTGCTCCCGGCCCGCGCGGCGGATGGCGGCGGCCCACGGCTCGGAGGCCCCCGCGCCGGCCGCGGCGGCCAGCGTGCGGACCGCGCCGTCGACGACGGCCCGCTGGGTGCCCGAGCGCTCGGGCAGGGAGGTGCGGTGCAGCGCGGGGTCGCGGGCGACCTCGTCCCGGTCGCGGCGGGGGGCGGCGCTCTCGGGCATCAGGTGCAGGCGCCGCAGGGGGTCCGCGCGGAAGGAGTGCATCCAGCGCAGCACGGGCCAGCTGGTGCGCTTGGCCGAGCGCAGCCGGTACGAGCCCTCGACCGCCCGGACGACGGCCGGCACGCCGCCGGCCACGGCCAGCTCGCGCCCGAGCCGCTGCTCGTCCCCGGGCCCGACGCCGGCCGGCTCGCCCTCGCCCGAGGCGGCGGCGAGGTCCGCGGCACGGGCCGCGACGTCCGCGCCCAGGCGTTCGGCGGCCGCGCCGCGCTGGGCGACGATCGCCGCGACCTGCCGGCCGACCTCCTCGAGGCCCTCCCCCGTGCGCGCGGACACGGGCAGCACCCTGACATCGCCGAGGCCGTGCCCCGAGAGCATCCGGCGCAGCGAGGCCAGCACGACGTCCCGGTCCCGCACCGAGAGCCGGTCCACCTGGTTGAGCAGCACGAGGGTCACGGCCGCGTGCGAGCCCATGGTCGCCAGGAACTCGCGGTGCAGCACGGCGTCCGCGTACTTCTCCGGGTCCACGACCCACACCAGCACGTCCACGTGGCCGGCCAGCCGGGAGGTGATCTCGCGGTTGCCCCGCTCGACCGAGTCGATGTCCGGCAGGTCCAGCAGGATCAGGCCGGTGGCGTCGGCGCCGTCACGGCGGCCGAAGCCGAGGAAGCCGGGGCGGCCGTCGTCGAGCACAGGCGCCTCGTCCAGCAGGTGGCGGCGGCGCACGCCGAGCCAGTCGAGCAGGGCGGCCGCACCGCCGCCCTCGCCGGTGCCGTCGCCGTGCTCCGCCTCCGGGTCCAGCCCCTGTCCCCGGCCCACGCCCCAGACCGCGGCGAGCGGCTCGGACGTGGTGGGCCGGGTGGCGGCCACGCGGGCCAGGTCGCGGCCGGTGAGCGCGTTGAACAGGGAGGACTTGCCGGAGCCCGTCGCCCCGAAGAACCCGACCACGGTGTGCTCCGCGGAGAGTGCCTGGCGCTCCCCGGCCGCGCGCACGGCGGCGTCGGCCCCGGCCACGACGTCCTCGGGCAGGCGGCCCGCGGCCAGCTCGGCGGCCTCGCCGAGGGCGTCCAGGCGGGGGGCCAGGGCGGGGGTGTCGCGGCGGCTCATCGGGGCTCCTCCCCCGCCTCGGCGGCGGACGGGGCGTGCTCGGGCCCGGTCGGGCCGTCGACGCCGGCGGCCACCCCGCGGCGCAGCACCGGCACGAGGGCGCGCAGCTCCTCGGTGGCCTGCGGCTCGCGCTCGAGGTGGAGCAGCGGCAGGAAGCGGTCCGCGAGCACGGTCTCGAGGAAGGCCCGCACGCGGCGCTCGAGCAGCTCATCGGCACGCCGGGCCATGCGGCGCACGGCGTCCTCGCCGAAGATCGACTCGAGCAGCTTCTGCCCGACGACGGCGGCGCCGCCGGCGATGCCGACCTCGATGCCCGCGAGTCCGCCGGTGGAGGCGAACGAGATGATCATGAGGGCCACGGCCGCGCCGTTCACGCCGGTGGCCGCCAGGCGGGCGCGCGTGCGCTTGCCCGCGCCCTCCTCCTGGATCAGCGCCAGCACGTCCGACTGCCAGTCCCGCACGACGTCGGCCGCCCGCGCCGATGCGTCCGGCGTCAGGGCGCCCAGGTCACGCCCGGCCACGAGGGCCCGGCCCGCCGGCTCGGACGCCCAGCGCCGCTCGATCTGCTCGGCGGCCGCGGCGGCCGCCTCGACCATCACGGCGTGCAGGCCCGTCTCCAGGGCGGTCTCGACCTCCTCGGGCGGTGCCGGGCGCCCGCGCACGAGGGCGCCGAGGCGGTCCCGCAGCCGGCCGATCGTGGTCTCGACGCCGCGGAAGAACTCCCCCGTGCCGACGAAGTCCTGCCAGCGGGAGAGCACCTCGCCGCGCAGCAGCGTCCCGTCCGAGGTGGCCTCGCGGACCCGGCCGACGGCCTGGTCCGTGGAATCCGCCACGATCCGGGCGAGCAGGTCCGCAGCGTGCCGCTGCTCCTCCTCGGCGCGGGCCAGGTCGGCGACGCGGGCGGCCAGCTGGCCCAGCACGCCGTCCACGGTCCGGCGGGCGACGGCGCCGCGCGCCTGGGCGTCGGCGGCGAGGGTCTCGAGCCAGGCGCGCAGACCCGCGACGTGCTCCTGCGGGAGCAGGCCGCGCTCGTCGAAGCGGGTCTCGGGGATCACGTGGATCCGGGCGTCGGCGAGGCCGCGCTCGGTGAGCATGCGCCGCAGGTCCGGGGTGATGTCCTCCGCCGCGCCCTCGGGCACGCGGCCGAGCACGACGGCCACGGTGATGTCGCGGGCGGCGGCCTCGTCCAGCAGCTGCCAGGGCACGGCGTCGGCGTAGCGGTGCGCCGTCGTCGTGAAGATCCACAGGTCGGCGGCTTCGAGGAGCTGCCGGGCCAGCGCGCGGTTCTGGTCCGCCACGGAGTCGATGTCCGGGGCGTCCACGAGGGCGATGCCCGAGGGCAGCGCGGGCTCGGCCACGAGCCCGACCGTGTCCATCGCGGACTGGTCGGGTTCGACAGGGCCGGCGGCCGCGTCGCGATGCACGCTGACGCGGGCGAGGTCGGGCAGCACCCGCGGGCCCGTGAACCAGTGGGCGTCGGCGGGGTTGTGCAGCAGCAGCGGCTGGCGCGTGGTGGGCCGCAGGGCGGAGGAGCGGGAGACCTCGTGGCCGACGAGCGCGTTCACCAGCGTGGACTTGCCCGCACCGGTGGAGCCGCCCACGACGGCCAGCAGCGGCGCGTCGAGCGAGTCGAGGCGGGGCAGCACGTAGTCGTCGATCTGGTGCAGGGTGCGCTCGCGCTCGGCGCGGTCCTGCCCCGCGGTGACGGTCTCGAAGGGCAGCTCGAGCGCGGCGAGGTGCTCGCGCACGCGGCGGACGGCCGTGTCGACACCGAGGTCTGGGACGTTCTGATCCGTGTGTGGCACGTGGGCCATCGTCTCACGGGCGCGCGCCGGCCGCCCATCCCGCCGGCCCGGCGGAGGAGGCCCGGAAACGACGGAAGCCCGGTCCGCAGGGACCGGGCTTCCTGTCACTCGGGTGACCCCAGCGGGATTTGAACCCGCGTTACCGCCGTGAGAGGGCGGCGTACTAGGCCGCTATACGATGGGGCCGAGCGCGCTGTCCGCGTGTGCGGAAGCGATGCCGTGGAGACCTTCTTCTGCGCCTGCGTCTCCTGTTCAGGCGGCGGATGCGTTCATCCGCCCGTGCCGTTCCGGTCTGAGGACCGGGCGACGACTGCGTGACCCCAGCGGGATTTGAACCCGCGTTACCGCCGTGAGAGGGCGGCGTACTAGGCCGCTATACGATGGGGCCGTGCGCCACGTCCGAGCGTCTCCGCCCGTGCGCGTTCACTGAGTCCGAAGACTCGCTGGGGTACCAGGACTCGAACCTAGAATGACGGTACCAGAAACCGTTGTGTTGCCAATTACACCATACCCCACTGTCGGTCAAGCATGCCTGACCGATGTGCATCATATTCATGAGCTCGGTGTTCCCGGATCTCTCCGGCAACGAGTAAGAACTCTACACCCTCCGGGCGGCGCGTGCAAAATCGGCGGGTCAGGCCGCCAGCCAGGTCCGCAGCCCGCCGATCGCCCGCATCCGCCAGCATGCGTGCTCCTCGTCCCAGAGCGGCTCCTCCGCCCCGCCGTGGGCGGGGGCGTCGGGGCTCATCCACACCGGGACGAGCCCCGCCGACCGGGCCCCCTCGACGTCGTGGTGCAGGCTGTCCCCCACCATGAGGGTGCGTCCCGGGTCCGTGCCCAGGCGGGAGCAGCCGGCGAGGAAGGGGGCCGGGTCCGGCTTCGGGGCCCCGGTCGTGTCCGAGCCGATCAGCACCTCGACCCACTCCAGACCGAGGGCGTCGGCCTTGCCGCGCTGGTAGGCCTCCACGTTATTCGTGACGATCCCCACGCCACGGCCTGTTCCCCGCACCTCGGCGAGCACGTCGGCGGTCGCGGGGAACAGCGCCCAGTGCCCGCGCACGACCTCTTCGTAGTCGGTGGTCCACAGGCCGTCGAGCGGGATCGCCGCGTCCTCGGGCACGCCGAGCGCGCACAGGGCGTCGGCCACGCGGGCCAGCCGCTGCTCCTCGAACGTCAGCTCCCCGGCCACGTAGCGCCCGTAGTGGCCGCCGGCGTCGGACGCGAAGGCGTCGGTGGCCTCGGCCAGCACCGCCGGGTCGACGTCGGCGGCCCCGGCCCACTGCCGGCGCACCGTCGCGTCGAACGCGGCGTGCTGGGCGGAGCGCAGATCCAGCAGCGTGTCGTCCAGGTCGAAGAGGACGGCGTCCCAGGCCGGCGGCGCGGGCGCGCCCGCGGACCCGCCGGCCGGCGTCGTGCTGGCGCCCCGGCTCATGCGTCGGTGGGCCGGCCCTGGTCCAGGCCCTGCTCCGCGGCGAAGCGGTCCAGGCGGGCGAGCGCGGAGTCGCGGCCCAGGATCTCAAGCGACTCGAAGAGCGGCGGGGACACCTTGCGGCCGGTCACCGCGACGCGCACGGGGCCGAACGCCTGGCGCGGCTTGAGGCCCAGGCCGTCGATGAGGGCGGACCGCAGCGCCGCCTCGATGCGCTCGGTGGTGAACTCGTCCTCGGGCAGGGCGGCCAGCGCCTCCCGGGCCGCGGCGACGGCGGCCCCCAGGTCCGCCGGCATCCCCTTGAGGGCGCCCTCGGCCGTCCGGACGTCCCGGTCCGCCGTGAAGAGGAAGGCGAGCATCTCGACGGCCTCGCCGAGCAGCTGCACACGCTCCTGCACGAGCGGGGCCGCGGCGGTGAGGATCTGCATCTCCCGCTCCGTCAGGTGCTCGCCCACGAGGCCGGCCGCGTGCAGGTAGGGCACGAGACGGTCACGGAAGTCGGCCACGTCGAGCATGCGCACGTGCGTGCCGTTGATCGCGATCGCCTTCTTCTCGTCGAAGCGGGCGGGGTTGGCCAGCACCTTGTGCACGTCGAAGTGCTCCACGAACTGCTGCGGGGTGAAGATGTCCTCGTCCGCGGAGAGGGACCAGCCCAGCAGGCCGAGGTAGTTCAGCAGGCCCTCCGGGATGAAGCCGTTGTCCCGGTGCAGGAACAGGTTGGCCTGCGGGTCGCGCTTGGAGAGCTTCTTGTTGCCCTCGCCCATCACGTAGGGCAGGTGGCCGAACACCGGCATGTACCGGGCGACGCCGATCGCGTGCAGGGCGCGGTAGAGCGCGATCTGGCGCGGAGTCGAGGAGAGCAGGTCCTCACCGCGCAGCACGTGGGTGATGCCCATGAGCGCGTCGTCCACCGGGTTCACGAGGGTGTACAGCGGCGAGCCGTCCGCGCGCACCACCACGAAGTCCGGCACGGAGCCGGCCTTGAAGGTGATCTCCCCGCGCACCAGGTCGGTGAAGGTGATGTCCTCGTCCGGCATGCGCAGCCGCCAGACCGGCGCGCGGCCCTCGGCCTCGAAGGCGGCGATCTGCTCGTCCGTGAGGTCGCGGTCGTGGCCGTCGTAGCCGAGCTTGGGGTCGCGGCCGGCGGCCCGGTGACGGGCCTCGGTCTCCTCGGGGCTCGAGTAGGACGGGTAGATGTGTCCGCCGGCCTTGAGCTTCTCGATCACGTCCGCGTAGATCTGCCCGCGCTGGGACTGACGGTACGGCTCGTGCGGGCCGCCGACCTCGACGCCCTCGTCCCAGTCGATCCCGAGCCAGCGCATCGCCTCGACCAGTTGCTGGTAGGACTCCTCCGAGTCGCGCTTGGCATCCGTGTCCTCGATGCGGAACACGAGGGTGCCGCCGGTGTGCCGCGCCCAGCCCCAGTTGAACAGGACGGTGCGGATCAGCCCCACGTGGGGGGTGCCGGTGGGCGAGGGGGCGAAGCGCACGCGCACGGGGGTCTCGGCGTCCACCTGGGGGACGTCGGCGAAGGGGGCGGGGGCGTTCTCGGACACGGGAGCGGTGGCGTCAGTCATGATGCCCCGAGTCTACGCGGGGGCCCGGACGCCGTCGTCGGGCGCCTGCGTCAGCGGCGGAAGACGGTGGCGAGGACGCCGATGCCCTCGACCTCGGCCTCGACGCGCTGGCCCTCCTGGACCGTCCCGACCCCGCCCGGGGTGCCGGTCAGGATCACGTCGCCGGGCAGGAGGGTGAACATCTCCGAGGCCGCGGCCACGAGCTCGCGGACGCCGAAGACCATATCCGCGGTCGTGCCGTCCTGGCGGGTCTCACCGTCGAGGCGGGACGTGATGCGCAGGCCGCCGGTCGGCTCCACGTCCAGCTCGGTCTCGATCCACGGGCCCAGCGGGCAGGCGCCGTCGAAGCCCTTGGCGCGGGCCCACTGCAGGTCGGTGCGCTGGGCGTCGCGGGCGGTGAGGTCGTTGCCCACGGTGTAGCCGAACACGACGTCGTCCACGCGGCTCACCGGCACGTCCTTGCAGATGGTGCCGATCACGACGGCGAGCTCGGCCTCGTAGGAGACCTCCTCCGACCAGCTGGGCAGGGTGACCGGCTCGTTCGGACCCACCACGGAGGTGTTCGGCTTGAGGAAGAACTGCGGGGACGTGGGCACCTCGTTGCCGAGCTCCTTGGCGTGGTCCGCCCAGTTGCGGCCCACGCCCACGATCTTGGAGCGCGGGATGATCGGCGCGACCAGCCGCACGTCCTCGAGGCGGTGGGTCGTGCCGGTCGGCTGGATCCCATGGAAGAACGGGTCCCCCTGCAGGGCGGTGATGCTCAGCTCGGAGAGGTCGGCGTCCGCCGGGCCCTCCACGATGCCGTAGGTCGGTTCGGCCTGGTCCACGAAACGGGCGATGCGCATGGCCGCCAGCCTAGTGGGTGAGCAGCGGGCGCAGTCGCTGGACACCCCACCCGATGCCGACCCCGCTGACGCCGCGAGCCAGACGATTCGGCCGCGGCGGACGGCCCGGGGCGACCGATTCGTCTGGCTCGCGGGCGGATTCGTCTGGCTCAGCGGGGTGCGGCGCGGGGTGCCGGGCGGAGCGGGTCGAGACCGCTCAGCAGCAGCGGCTGCCGGGGTTCGCCTGCTGGCGGGCGTATTCGGCCCGCCAGAATTCCCGCTCGGTCATCGGTGCCCGCCCCGGGTGGTGGGCCCGGTGATGGGCCACGTAGGCGTCGTACTTCCCCTCACCGGAGAGCTGGCGGACCCACCAGCGCGCCCGGGCCCACACCCCGGGCCGTGACGGGCCGGCCGAGCCCTCCGCGGTGGAGGGCCCGGCCGGCTTCGCGCGCGGATCGGCCACGTCAGTGACCCCGCACCGGCTGCCGGTCCGCCGGCAGGGCGTCCCACTGCCGCTGCAGCTCCTTCTCCTCGGCCGTGGCGAACAGCCCGGCCGGGGCGAAGCGCTGCGAGGGCACGTACGGGTCCTGGTGGTCGATGACCTCGGTGCCGCGGAAGGCGCGCACCGTGGCGAGCACCGACGTCGTGATGACGATCAGCGCCAACACCAGGAAGACGACGGAGAGCGTGCCCTGGATGAAGGTGTTGCGGACCACGGCCTCCATGGCCGGCACGGACTTCGCGGCGCCGAAGCTCGTCTTCCCCGCCGCCAGCGCGTCCTGGAACGCGCGATGCTGAGCCCAGTAGCCCACCGCCGGGATGGAGGAGAAGATCTTCTGGAACGACGCCACGGTGGTGACCACGGTGATGAACGCCAGCGGCAGCGCCACGATCCACAGGCCCCGGAAGTGCCGGCGGCCGGCCACGATCGCCAGGACCACCGCGAGCGCGATGGCCGCCAGCAGCTGGTTGGCGATGCCGAACAGCGGGAACAGCGTGTTGATGCCGCCCAGCGGGTCGGTCACGCCCATGATCAGCACGGCGCCCCACGCGGCCACCATGATGCCGGTGCACACCCAGGCGCCCACGCGCCAGCCGGTGTCCTTGAAGCGCGGGACCACGTTGCCCAGGGAGTCCTGCAGCATGAACCGGGCCACGCGGGTGCCGGCGTCGACGGCGGTGAGGATGAACAGCGCCTCGAACATGATCGCGAAGTGGTACCAGAAGCCCATGAGCGCGTCGCCGCCCACGAGCTGGCCCATGATGTGCGCCAGGCCGACCGCGAGGGTGGGGGCGCCGCCGGTGCGGGAGACCACGGTCTCCTCACCCACGAGGTCGGCCAGGTGGGTCAGGTCCTCAGGGACGAGGTTCACCCCGGCCAGGCCGAGGCCCATGACGAAGTCGACGGCGGTCTCCGGGGTGCCGCCGGTGAGGGCGGCCGGGGAGTTCATGGCGAAGTAGATGCCGCGGTCGAGCGAGACCGCGGCCACGAGCGCCATGATGGCCACGAAGGCCTCCATGAGCATGCCGCCGTAGCCGATGAAGCGGGTCTGGCGCTCCTTCTCCACCATCTTCGGGGTGGTGCCCGAGGCGATCAGCGCGTGGAAGCCGGACAGGGCGCCGCACGCGATGGTCACGAACAGGAACGGGAACAGGGAGCCCGGCCACACCGGACCGGTCTGGCCCGAGGCGAACTCGGAGATCGCCGGGGCGGTGATCTGCGGCTGCACGATCACGATGGCCACGGCGAGGCCGGCGATCACGCCGATCTTCATGAAGGTGGAGAGGTAGTCGCGGGGCGCGAGCAGCAGCCACACGGGCAGCACGGCGGCCACGAAGCCGTAGATGATGATGCCCCACGCGATGGTCACGCGGTCCAGGGTGAACAGGGCCACGCCCCAGTCGGTCTCGGCGACCCAGCCGCCGCCGATGATGGCGGCCATGAGCAGCACGAAGCCGATGATCGAGACCTCGGTGATCCGGCCCGGGCGCAGGTAGCGCAGGTACAGGCCCATGAAGATCGCGATCGGGATGGTCAGGGCCACGGAGAACACGCCCCACGGGGACTCGCCGAGGGCGTTGACCACCACGAGCGCGAGGATCGCGGTGATGATCACCATGATCAGCAGGGTGGCCACGATCGCGGCGGTGCCCCCGACGCGGCCCAGCTCGTCCCGGGCCATCTGGCCGAGCGAGCGGCCGCCGCGGCGCATCGAGAAGAACAGGACGAGGTAGTCCTGGACCGCGCCGGCCAGGATCACGCCGACGATGATCCAGATGGTGCCGGGCAGGTAGCCCATCTGCGCGGCGAGCACGGGGCCCACGAGCGGACCGGCGCCGGCGATGGCCGCGAAGTGGTGGCCGTAGAGCACGCGGCGGTCGGTGGCCACGTAGTCCCGGCCGTCGGCCCGGTACTCGGCCGGGGTGGCACGGGTGTCGTCCGGGTGGACGATCATGCGCTCGACGTACTTCGAGTAGAAGCGGTAGCCGATCGCGAACGTCGCCACGGCGGCGAACACGAACCAGATCGCGTTGATCGTCTCGCCGCGGTGCAGGGCGAGCATGGCCCAGGCGACGCCGCCGAGCAGCGCGACGGCCACCCAGACGGCGATCTTCACGGGCGTCCAGCGGGGCCGGCCGGCGGCCTCGGTGGGCGGGAGGTCTTCCGGCGTCGTGGCCGGGCGTGGGGCGCCCTCGGCGGGCGCGGAGGAGCGGTGCGAGCTCACGGGAGTCTCCGTTCGTGGGGTGGGGTCAGACGAGGCGGTGCAGCCAGCCGTGGCGGTCCTCGACGCGCCCGGTCTGGATGCCCTCGAGCTCGGCGCGGATCTTGAGGGTCACGTCGGTCCCGCCGGCCGACTCGATCACGTCGTCGCCGTCGAGCAGGCGGCCGATCGGGGTCACGACGGCGGCGGTGCCGCACGCGAAGACCTCGGTGATCGCGCCCGAGCGGACGCCCTCGGCCCACTCGGCGAGGGTGACGCGACGCTCCTCGACGGCCAGGCCCATGTCCCGGCCGAGCTGAAGGATCGAGGAGCGGGTGACGCCCTCGAGGATCGTGCCGGTGAGCGCCGGGGTGACGAGCCGGCCGTCGGCGTGCACGAAGAACACGTTCATGCCGCCGAGCTCCTCGATCGCGTCGTCGTGGTACTGGTCGAGGAACACGACCTGGTCGGCGCCCTTGGCCGCGGCCTGCAGCTGGGGCAGCAGCGAGGCGGCGTAGTTGCCGCCGGTCTTGGCCGCGCCCGTGCCGCCCTTGCCGGCGCGGGCGTAGTCGCGCGAGACCCAGATGGTCACCGGCTTGAGCTCGCCGCCGAAGTAGTTGCCGGCCGGGGAGGCGATCACCATGTACCGCACCTGCCGGGCCGGGCGGACGCCGAGGAACGCCTCGGAGGCGAACATGAAGGGGCGCAGGTAGAGGGACTGGCCCGGGCCGGTGGGCACCCAGGCCCGGTCCGCCTCGAGCTGGGCCCGCAGCGAGCCGAGGAACAGCTCCTCGGGCAGCTCCGGCAGGGCCAGGCGGCGGGCGGAGCGGTTCAGGCGGGCCGCGTTGGCCTCGGGGCGGAACGTCCACACCGACCCGTCCTCGTGCCGGTAGGCCTTCAGGCCCTCGAAGATCTCCTGGCCGTAGTGCAGCACCGCGGCCGAGGGGTCCAGGGACAGCGGTCCGTAGGGCTCCACGCGGGCGTCGTGCCACGCGCCCCCGTCCTCGTCCCAGGTCCAGTCGATCGAGACCATGTGGTCCGTGAAGACGTTGCCGAAACCGGGGTCCTGGAGGATCTCGACGCGCTGTTGATCGGACATCGGGGACAGATGCGGTTGCCGCGTGAACACGGTCTCGGACACGGTGGGATCACTCCTCGTGACGGGTGGCGGATGGGACGGCTCCGGTGCCGGGCACGACGCGCGGGGGCCACGGCGCCGGGCGTGGCACACGCCACAGGCCGTCGCCCCATCCTAGACCCGGCGTCGACGCGCCGGGCCCGCGCGTCAGACCCGCGCGACGACGTCGGCGCCCACCTCGGCGGTGGTGCCCCGCGCGCCGTCCACCCGGTCCTTCAGGTGCGCCCACACGGCGGTGCGCACGCGCGACGCCGCGCCGGCCTCGCCCACGTGCTCGAGCAGCAGGGCGGCGGAGAGGATGGCGGCCACGGGGTCGGCGACCCCCTGGCCCGCGATGTCCGGGGCGGAGCCGTGGACCGGCTCGAACATCGACGGCGCCGTGCCCTCGACGTTGATGTTGCCGGAGGCGGCGAGCCCGATGCCGCCGGTCACGGCGGCGGCGAGGTCCGTGATGATGTCCCCGAACAGGTTGTCCGTCACGATCACGTCGAAGCGGGCCGGGTCCGTCGCCAGGAAGATCGTGGCGGCGTCGACATGCATGTAGTCCCAGGTGACCGCGGGGAAGTCGGCCGCCACGGACTCCACGGTGCGGCGCCACAGGTGGCCGGCGTGGACCAGCACGTTGTGCTTGTGCACGAGCGTGAGGCGCTTGCGCTCGCCCGCGTCGGCGCGACGGAAGGCGTCCTCGACGACGCGGCGCACGCCGAACGCCGTGTTCACGGAGACCTCTGTGGCGATCTCGTGCGGGGTGTCCACGCGGATCGCACCGCCGTTGCCCACGTACGGCCCCTCCGTGCCCTCGCGCACCACGGTGAAGTCGATCTCGCCGGGCGCGGCCAGGGGGCTGACGGCGCCGGGCAGCAGGGTGGCCGGGCGCAGGTTCACGCCGTGGTCCAGCGCGAAGCGCAGCGTGAGCAGCATGCCGCGCTCGATCAGCCCGGACGGGATGCGCTCGTCCCCGGGCGCGGCGCCCACGGCCCCGAACAGGATCGCGTCGTGGCGGCGCAGGGACTGAAGGACCTCGTCCGTGAGCGCCTCGCCGGTCTCGAGCCAGTGCTCTGCACCCAGCGGATAGGGGGTGAGCCGGGCCTCCGGGCGTCCCTCGGCACGCAGCGCCGCCTGCAGGACGGCGGCGGCCTGGTCGGTGACCTCGGGACCGATGCCGTCGCCGCCGATGACGGCGATGTCCAAGGGGTCTGCGGAGCTGCGTGTGGTCTCGGTCATGGCCCTCAGGCTACGCGGGGCACGCGTGAGGACCACATCGTGTGACACCCGGTCTCACCCTCCGGACCGACTCAGTCCTCGGCGGGCTCCTCGTGGCGCGGGAAGACCGGCTGCGGGGCGGGCAGCGGCGTGCCGGGGACCAGGTCCTCGTGGAACGCGGCGAAGGACCGCGGGCCGGTGCCGGACGCGCCGGTGCGGCCTGCGTCGCCCTCGGCGGGGACGCCGAGCAGGTCCAGCAGCCGCGAGGCCGAGCCGGGCATCACCGGCTGCGCGAGCAGGGCCACCCGGCGCACGGCCTGCAACGTCACGTACAGCACCGTGCGCATGCGCGGCTCGTCCGTCTTGCGCAGCACCCACGGGGCCTGGTCCGCGAAGTAGGCGTTGACCTCGCCGAGCACGCGCCAGGTCTCCTCGAGCGCGTCGTGGAAGTCCTGCACCGCGTACGCGGACCGGGAGCGCTCCAGCAGGGCGTCGACCTGGGCCAGGACGGCGCGGTCCGCCTCGGTGAACTCGCCCGGCTCGGGCACGGCGGCGCCGCAGTTCTTGGCCACCATGGACAGCGAGCGCTGGGCGAGGTTGCCGAGGTTGTTGGCCAGGTCCGCGTTCTTGCGGCTCACCACGGCCTCGTGGCTGTAGGAGCCGTCCGCGCCGAACGGGAACTCGCGCAGCAGGAAGAAGCGGATGGCGTCCAGGCCGTACCGGGCCACCCATTCCCGCGGGTGCACCACGTTGCCCAGGGACTTGGACATCTTGGCCCCGTTGTTGTTCAGGAAGCCGTGGATCATGACGCGGCGCGGCAGCTCGAGGCCGGCCGACATGAGGAACGCGGGCCAGAAGATGCAGTGGAACCGGGAGATGTCCTTGCCGATCACGTGCAGGTCCGCGGGCCAGTAGCGCGCGAACGCCTCCGGGTCCTCCGCCGGCCAGCCCGCGCCGGTGAGGTAGTTCGTCAACGCGTCGACCCAGACGTAGGTGACGTGGTCGGCGCGCCGGTCGGCGTCGGCGGCCTCGGGGTCCGCGGGCGCCGGCAGGTCGATGCCCCACTGGAAGGAGGTCCGGGAGATGGACAGGTCCTCGAGCCCGGCCTCCACGAAGCGGATGACCTCGTTGAAGCGGTACCGGGGGGCGGCGAAGTCCGGGTGCTCGCGGTAGTGGTCCAGCAGCGGCTGCTGGTACTTGGACAGGCGGAAGAAATAGGACTCCTCCTCCGTCCACGTCACCTCGGTGCCGGTCTCGACGGCGCGGCGCACCCCGTCCTGATCCACCTCGGTCTCGTCCTCGCCGAAGTAGCGTTCGTCCCGCACGGAGTACCAGCCGGCGTAGGAGCCGAGGTAGATGTCCCCGTTGGCCTCCATCCGCCGCCAGATCTCGCGGACGGCCTCGGCGTGGTCCGTGTCCGTGGTGCGGATGAAGCGGTCGTAGGAGATGTCCAGGACGTCGTCGTCCATCTCCTTGAAGACGGCGGCGTTGCGCGTGGCCAGCTCGAGGGCGCTCAGGCCCTGCTGCTGCGCCGTCTGCTCCATCTTCTGGCCGTGCTCGTCCGTGCCGGTCAGGAAGCGCACGTCCCGCCCGTCGAGCCGCTGGAAGCGGGCCATCGCGTCCGAGGCGATGTACTCGTAGGCGTGGCCGATGTGCGGCTCGCCGTTCGGGTAGGAGATGGCCGTGGTCAGGTAGTACGGGGCGCGGGCGTCAGTCACAGTCGTCGAGTCTAGCGGCGGGGCCGGGGCCCGCGCCGAGGACGACGTCGTCCGCGCCGGCGTCCGGGACGCCGTCGGCGGTGACCTGCAGATGGCCCGGCGCAGGCCGCAGGTGGAGGTGGGCCCACGGGGCCACCACGAGCACGGACGCCCCGATCATCTCGGTCAGCTCCTCCGCGTGCGTCGCCACGTGGTAGGCCAGGGTGCTGCGCCCGATCCCGAAGACGAGCGGCACCGCCTCGAGGACGATCGCGCCGACGAAGAACACCGCGCCGCCCGCCACCGTCAGCGCTCGGGTCCGGCGGGGCAGGGCGACGGTGCACAGCGCGAGCAGCCCGAGGACGACGATCGCGGCCGGCGCGCCGAGGATCAGCCACTGGAACGCGGGCAGCGGGTTCTCCCCCGCGAACGGCAGGACCTCCCACAGCTGGCCGGCCTGCTCGTGGATCTGCGTCGATTCGTCCAGGCTCATGGCCGCCAGCAGGGCCGCGGGGGTCAACCACGCGAGCAGGCTCCGCCGCCGGTCCGCCCCCAGCGCGCGACGCACGAGACCCACCGTGGTGAAGCCCGCGGCCCCCAGCAGGAGCAGGCCCGAGCTCCACCACGCCGTGAGGTTGGCCTCGTGGTTCACGTCGAAGACCTCGCGCCACCACGGCACCTGCCGCGGGCCCAGCCCGAACACGAAGGGGAGGGCGAACGACCAGGCGGCGAGCAGGACGCTGACGCCGATCAGCCCGCCCGCCGCGCGCCGGGCCCAGCGGCCCTGCACACCCGGAGGCGTGGCGGGGCGGGCCGCTGCAGCGCGCGCGGTCGGGGCGGGTGCGGGGCGGGGCTCGGGTGGACGCGACATGGACACCATCTCAACACAGGGCGACGCGCGCCGGCCCCGCGATGCCCGCCCGGGCGTCGACGGGTCAGGCGGAGAGGTCCACCTCGGCCGCACGGGCGGCGCCGATGGCCGCGGCCAGCGTGGCCGCGGTGTCTCCGGACAGCGCCCCGTCCAGGGTCAGCACGGCCAGGGCGGCGCCCTCGTCGTCGCGCGAGACGTCCATGCCGGCGATGTTCACGCCCTGCACCCCGAGGGCCTGGCCCAGGACGCCGATCACGCCCGGGCGGTCCTGGTAGGCGAACACGAGCAGGTGGTCGGCCAGCGGCACCTCGAGCTCGTGCCGGTCCACACCGACGAGCTTCTGCACCTGGCGCGGGCCGGTGAGCGTTCCGGTGACGGCGGTCTGGGTGCCCTGCGCGGTCGCGGCGCGCACCGTGACGGTGTTGCGGTAGGACTCGGACACCGCGGTGGTGGTGAGGCGGCACTCGACGCCGCGCTGCTCGGCCAGCACGGGGGCGTTCACGTAGGAGACCTGGTCCGAGACGATGTCCGTGAACACGCCCTTCAGGGCGGCCAGGCGCATCGCGGAGACGTCGTGCTCGGCGATCTCACCGGCGATCTCCACCTCGACGGCCGTGATGGACTGCTCGCCCACCAGCGCGGTGAGCACGCGGCCCAGCTTCTCGGCCAGCGGCAGACCGGGGCGCACGTCCTCGTGGATCGCGCCGCCGGCCACGTTCACGGCGTCCGGCACGAGCTCGCCGGAGAGGGCCAGGCGCACGGAGCCGGCGACGGCGACGCCCGCCTTCTCCTGGGCCTCGGCGGTCGAGGCGCCCAGGTGGGGGGTGACGACGGCGGAGTCGTGCGCGAAGAACGCCAGGTCCGTGGCCGGCTCGGAGCTGAAGACGTCGATGCCGGCGCCCCCGATGGTCCCGGCCTCGAGCGCGCGGGCGAGGGCGTCCTCGTCCACGAGGCCGCCGCGGGCCACGTTCACGATGATCGCGGTGTCCTTCATGCGGGCGAACTGCTCATCGCCGATCATGCCGACCGTCTCGGGGGTCTTGGGCATGTGGATCGTCACCACGTCGGCGCGCTCGAGCAGCTCGTCCAGCTCGACGAGGCTCGCGCCGAGCTGCTGCGCGCGGGCGGTGGTCACGTAGGGGTCGTAGGCGAGGATCTCCATGCCGAACGCCTTCATGCGCTCGGCCACGAGCGCGCCGATGCGGCCCAGGCCGATCACGCCCAGCCGCTTGCCGTAGAGCTCGACGCCCGTGTACTTCGAACGCTTCCACTCCCCCGCCTTCAGCGAGCCGTGGGCGGCCGCGATGTTGCGGGCGGCGGCCAGGATGTGGCCGCAGGTGAGCTCGGCGGCGGAGATGATGTTCGACGTCGGCGCGTTGACGACCATGACGCCGGCCTCGGTGGCGGCGGGCACGTCCACGTTGTCCAGCCCGACGCCGGCGCGCGCGATGACCTTCAGCTGCGGCGCGGCGGCGATCGCCTCGGCGTCCATCTGGGTGGCCGAGCGGATCAGCACCGCGTCGACGTCGCGCAGGTCCTCGAGGAGTCGGGCGCGGTCGGCGCCGTCCGTGCGGCGGATCTCGAAGTCGGGGCCGAGGGCCTCGACGGTGGCGGGCGAGAGTTCCTCGGCGATCAGGACGACGGGCTGGGCTGCGCTCACGGGTGCTCCTGGAGGTGTGGTGCGGTGGGATGGGAGGCGGGCCGGCCCGCGCTCCGGTTCGAGCCTAGACGCGTGACCGGACCGTGGCCGGAATGCGACGCCGGCCCCGGAGCGCGATGCCCGGGGCCGGCGTCGGGGGCTCGGGCGGCTCAGCGGGCCGCCGTGCCCTCGGTGTAGTCGTCGTCCGCGTCCTTGAGCCAGGAGAACATCTGGCGCAGCTCGCGGCCGGTCTTCTCGATCGGGTGGGCCTCGCCCCGGGCGCGGAGCTCCTTGAACTCGGGCGCACCGGCCTTCTGGTCGTCCATGAAGCGCTGCGCGAAGGCGCCGGACTGGATGTCGGCGAGGACCGCCTTCATGTTCTCCTTCACGTCGGGGGTGATGACGCGGGGGCCGGAGACGTAGTCGCCGTACTCCGCGGTGTCGGAGATGGACCAGCGCTGCTTGGCGATGCCGCCCTCGACCATGAGGTCGACGATGAGCTTCAGCTCGTGCAGCACCTCGAAGTAGGCGATCTCGGGCTGGTAGCCGGCCTCGGTGAGGGTCTCGAAGCCGTACTGCACGAGCTGGGAGGCGCCGCCGCAGAGCACGGCCTGCTCGCCGAACAGGTCGGTCTCGGTCTCCTCGGTGAAGGTCGTCTCGATGACGCCGGCGCGGGTGCCGCCCACGGCCTTGGCGTAGGACAGGGCGAGGGCGTGGGCCTGGCCGGAGGCGTCCTTCTCGACGGCGATCAGCGCGGGCACGCCGCGGCCGGCCTCGAACTCGCGGCGCACCACGTGGCCCGGGCCCTTGGGGGCGACCAGGGCGACGTCGACGCCCTCGGGGGCCTGGATGTAGCCGAAGCGCACGTTGAAGCCGTGCGCGAAGAAGAGGGCGTCACCCTCCTGCAGGTTGCCGGCGATGTGCTGGTCGTACACGTCGGCCTGGACCTGGTCCGGGGTGAGGATCATGATCAGGTCGGCCTCGGCGGCGGCGGTGGCGACGTCGACGACGCGCAGGCCCTCGGCCTCGGCCTTGGCGCGGGACTTGGAGCCCTCGGCGAGGCCGATGCGCACGTCCACGCCGGAGTCGCGCAGCGACAGGGCGTGGGCGTGGCCCTGGGAGCCGTAGCCGATGACGGCCACGGTGCGGCCCTGGATGATCGACAGGTCGGCGTCGTCGTCGTAGAACTTCTTCACGGTCATGCTGTTCTCCTCACGGGATGGGTGGATCGGGACGGTCAGCGGGCCAGGGCGCGGTCGGTCATGGACCGCGGCCCCCGGGCGAGGGCGAGGGTGCCCGAGCGGACGAGCTCGCGCACACCGTAGGGCTCCATCATCTCGAGGAAGGCCTCGAGCTTGTCACGGGTGCCGGTGGCCTCGAGGGTCAGGGACTCCGGGGCCACGTCGACGACGTGGGCGCGGAACAGGTCGGCCGCCTGGACGACCTGGCCGCGGGTGGCCGCATCGGCGCGCACCTTCACGAGCAGGTGGTCGCGCTGAACGGAGGAGTCGGGCGTGAGCTCGACGACCTTGATCACGTTGATCAGCTTGTTCAGCTGCTTGGTGACCTGCTCGAGCAGGTCCGTGTCGGCGTCGACGACCACGGTGATCCGGGACAGGCCCTCGACCTCCGTGACGCCCACGGCCAGCGAGTGGATGTTGAACGCGCGCCGGGCGAAGAGGCCGGCCACGCGGGTCAGGGTGCCGGGCACGTCCTCGACGAGCACGGACAGGGTGTGGCGTTCCATCGGTTGCCCTCCTCAGTCTTCCTGGTCCCAGTCGGGCGTCATGTCCCGGGCCACCTGGATCGCGTCGTTGCTGACCCCCGCGGGGACCATCGGCCAGACCATGGCGTCACGGGAGACCACGAAGTCCACGATCACGGGGCGGTCGTCGATGGCGAGGGCCTGGCGGATGGTGTCGTCCAGGTCCTCCCGGCGGTCGCAGCGCAGGCCCGCGGCGCCGTAGGCGTCGGCGAGCTTGACGAAGTCCGGCACCCGGGCGGTGTCGTGGCCCGTGTTCAGGTCCGTGTTCGAGTAGCGCCCGTCGTAGAAGAGGGTCTGCCACTGGCGCACCATGCCCAGCGAGGAGTTGTTGATCACCGCGATCTTGATGGGGATGCGGTTGATCACGCACGTGGCGAGCTCCTGGTTGGTCATCTGGAAGCAGCCGTCGCCGTCGATGGCCCAGACCACGCGGTCGGGCTCGCCCACCTGCGCCCCCATCGCGGCGGGGACGGCGAAGCCCATCGTCCCGAGGCCGGCCGAGTTGAGCCACTGGCGCGGGCGCTCGTAGGCGACGAACTGGCTGGCCCACATCTGGTGCTGGCCGACGCCGGCCACGTAGGTGGCCTCGGGGCCGGACAGGGCCGACAGACGCGAGATCACCTCCTGGGGCGCGAGGAGGCCGTCCTCGGTCTCGGTCCAGCCCATCGGGTAGGTCTCCTGCAGGCGCCGCAGCACCGCCCACCAGTCGGCGAGGTCGGGCAGCGCCTCGGTGTCCGTCGCGAGCTCGGCCACCAGGTCCGGGATGATCTCCTTGACGTGGCCGACGATCGGCACGTCCGCGGTGCGGTTCTTGGAGATCTCGGCCGGGTCGATGTCCGCGTGGATCACGCGGGCGCCGGGGGCGAACGAGGGCAGGTGACCGGTCACGCGGTCGTCGAAGCGGGCGCCGAGCGTGATCAGCAGGTCGGCCTGCTGGAGCGCGGCCACGGCGGGGACGCCGCCGTGCATGCCCGGCATGCCCAGGTGCTGGGGGTGCGAGTCGGGGAAGACGCCGCGGGCGGTGAGGGTGGTGACCACCGGGGCGCCCGTGAGCTCGGCGAGGGCGCGCAGCTCCTCGTGGGCCTCGCCGCGGGCCACGCCGCCGCCCACGTACAGCACGGGGCGCCGGGCCTCGCGGATCAGCCGGGCGGCCTCGCGGATCTGCCGGGGGTGGCCGCGCAGGACGGGGCGGTAGCCGGGCAGGTCGATCCGGGGCGGCCACGCGAACTCGAACTCGCCCTGCTGGGCGTCCTTGGTGACGTCCACGAGCACGGGCCCGGGCCGGCCCGTGGCGGCGATGTGGAACGCCTCGGCGAGGGCCTGGGGGACGTCCTCGGGCCGGGTCACGAGCCGGGAGTGCTTGGTGATGGGCATCGTGATGCCCACGATGTCCGCCTCCTGGAAGGCATCCGTGCCGATCGCGGCGGAGGAGACCTGGCCGGTGATGAACACGACCGCCTGGGAGTCCATGTGGGCGTCCGCGATGGCGGTCACCAGGTTGGTGGCGCCGGGACCGGAGGTGGCGATGGCCACGCCGACCTTGCCGGTGGCCAGGTGGTAGCCCTGCGCCGCGTGACCGGCACCCTGCTCGTGGCGCACCAGGATGTGGCGGATCCGATCGGAGTCCATGAGCGGGTCGTAGGTCGGCAGGATGGCGCCGCCGGGCAGCCCGAACACGTCCGTGACCCCCAGCTCCTCCAGGGAGCGGATGATGCCCTCGGAGCCGGTCATCCGGGTCGGCTCGACGCGGGAGCCCTCGCCGGGCACCCGCGGCTCGACGATCTCGGGCCGGGGGGCCGGACGGCGCTCCTGGACCCGGGCGGTCTCCGTCGGGTGGGAGGCCGGCGTCGGGACCTGCGGGACCGCCGCGCGGGCGTCGCGGGGGGTCGTGCTCATGGGGTCACCTCACTGCGTTCGTCGCTGCGTGTCCGTCGCGGGGGCGTCGGACGGTCGTCGTTCGGATCCGTCGGGCGTCGGGGACCGTGGCCGCGTCGATGACGGATCGGGCCGGCGTGGCGGAGTCTGAGGTGGGGACACGGGCCGCCGGGTCCTTCGGGGTGGTATCAGTATCGACAGCCGTGCGCCCCGTCCGCCATCGACCACCCGCCTGTCTCGCAATGTGAGATAAAGCGTCACATCGTGAGACGACCGGGCGGTCGGGGTCGAATCCCGGGCCTGAGCCCACCCTAGTCAGCCGCCGCGGTGGCGGCCGCCTTCACCCACGTTCCGTGACGGAGCACCCCGCGCACCTCGAGCTCCGGGCCGAGGACGACGGCGTCCGCTCGGCTCCCGACTCGGAGCCGGCCGACGTCGGGGAGCCCCAGGGCGTCCGCGGGCGCGGCCGTCGCCGCCCGCAGCGCGGCGTCGAGGTCGACCCCGGCGGCGACGGCGGAGCGCACCGAGCCGGCGACCGTGGCCGTGGACCCGGCGATGGCCCCGGCGGCCCCGTCTGCGCCGACCACCCGCGCGACGCCGTCGTGGACCCGGACCCGCAGCGGCCCGAGGGGGAACTCGCCGTCGCCGCAGCCGGCGGCGGCCATCGCGTCCGAGACGAGGATCCACCGCTCCCCGGCCTCCCGGGCGACCCGCCGCACCGTGGCCGCGTGCAGGTGGACGCCGTCCACGATGGTCTCGATCCCCACGCGCGGGTCCTCCAGCAGGGCGACGGCCGGCCCGGGCTCGCGGTGGTGGGCGGGCCGGCACGCGTTGTGCAGGTGCGTGGCCATCCGCGCGCCCGCCTCGATCGCCGCGCGCGTGGTCTCGTAGGAGGCGTCCGTGTGGCCGATCGCGACGACGACGCCCGCCTCCGCCAGCCGGCCCACCGCGTCGAGGGCCCCGGGCAGCTCGGGGGCCAGCGTGACCATCGCCAGGTGGCCCGCGCCGACCTCGACGAGGCGAGCGACGTCCTCGGGCTCCGGAGCCCGCAGCGACGCGGCCCGGTGTGCGCCGCGGTGCAGGGGCGAGAGCCAGGGACCCTCGAGGTGCACGCCGGCCAGCACCCCCTCCGCGCACAGGGGCGTCAGGGCCGTCAGCTGCGCCGCGAGCGCGTCGACCTCGTCCGTGACGATGGAGGCCACCACCGTGGTCGTGCCCGCACGGGCGTGGGCCGCGGCCGCCGCGCGTGCCGCGGCCGCGCCGGACTCGAAGGCGTGTCCGCCGCCGCCGTGGCAGTGCACGTCCACGCAGCCGGGAGCGAGGAGGGCGTCGCCGAGGTCGTGTACGGGGCCGTGGGTGCGCGGCGGGTCCCCGCCCCCGACGGCCACCACCCGGCCCTCGGCCAGGGCGATCCAGCCGGGGCCGCCGAGGCGCTCACCGTCATGGACGCGGTCCGCGCACAGCACCGACGGGGACGCGGCGGCCGGCGACGCCTGCTCGGCGCGCGGCCGGTGAGGGACCGAGGCGGGCACGGATGCACCTTCCGGGGTGGGCGGGTCGATGGACGAGGGGCGCTCAGAGGCCCTGCCAGGACGGCTTGGCCTCCCACATGTGGCGGTACTCCCCCGCGAGCTCGAGTCGCCCGGCGGCGGCCTCGTCCACGAGGACGGTCACATGCGGGTGCAGCTGCAGGGCCGTGACCGGCCAGCGCGCGCTCACGGGGCCCTCCACGAGCTGCCGCACCGCCTCGGCCTTGCCCTCGCCCCGGGCCAGCAGGACCAGGTGCCGGGCGTCGAGGATCGTGCCGACGCCCTGGGTGAGGCAGTGGGTAGGCACCTGGTCGAGGTCGCCGTCGAAGAAGCGGGCGTTGTCCCGCCGGGTCTGCTCGGCGAGCACCTTGATGCGCGTGCGGGAGGCGAGGGAGGAGCCGGGCTCGTTGAACGCGATGTGCCCGTCCGTGCCCACGCCGAGCAGCTGCACGTCCACGCCGCCGGCCTCACGCAGCGCCTCCTCGTAGGCGGCGCAGGCGCCCGGGACGTCCGCCGCCCCGCCGTCCGGACCGTGCACGGCCTCCGGGGCGATGTCCGTGCGCGCGACGAACTCCCGCTCGATCACGGTGCGGTAGGACTCGGGGTGTCCCGCGGGCAGGCCGACGTACTCGTCCAGCAGGAACGCGCGGCAGGAGCGCAGGGACAGCTCCCCGTCCCGGACCCGGCGGGCGAGCTCGTCGTAGACGGGCAGGGGCGAGGAACCGGTGGCCAGCCCCAGGACGGCCTCGGGACGGGCCGCCACGTGGGCGGCCACCGCGTCCGCGCCGTGCCGGCCCAGGGCGGCGGCGTCGGGCAGGATGACGACCTCCATCAGCGCGCCTCCCGCCCGGGACGCGGCGGGGTTCCCCCGGCCCGGGCGTCGGTCTCGTGCATGCTCATCCTCTGCTCGTCTCGGCGTGCGGGCCGACCGGCCCTCAGCCCAGGTAGGCGCCCTCGGCGGCCGAGTGCACCAGCTTGGCGTACTTGCCCAGCACGCCCGTGGTGAACTTCGGCTCCACCGGCTTCCAGGACTCGCGGCGGGCGGCGAGCTCGGCCTCGTCCACGAGCAGGTCCATGGTGCGTCCGGCGATGTCCACGCGGATGCGGTCGCCGTCCTGCACCAGGCCGATCGGCCCTCCCTCGGCGGCCTCGGGAGCGATGTGGCCGATGCACAGGCCGGTGGTGCCGCCGGAGAAGCGCCCGTCGGTGATCAACAGGACGTCCTTGCCCAGGCCCGCCCCCTTGATGGCGCCGGTGATCGCGAGCATCTCGCGCATGCCCGGGCCGCCCTTCGGGCCCTCATAGCGGATGACCACGACGTCGCCGGCGGCGATGGTCCCGTCCTCGAGGGCGTCCATGGCGGCGCGCTCACGGTCGAAGACGCGCGCGGTGCCCTCGAAGACGTCCGCATCGAAGCCGGCGGACTTCACGACGGCGCCCTCCGGGGCCAGCGAGCCGTGGAGGATCGCGATGCCGCCGTTGGGGTGCATCGCGTCGTCCATGGTGCGGATGACCTTGCCGTCCACCGGGTCCGGATCGAGCGCGGCCAGGTTCTCGGCGAGCGTCTTGCCGGTGACGGTGAGGGTGTCCCCGTGCAGCAGGCCCTCGTCCAGCAGGGCCTTCATGACCACCGGGACGCCGCCGATGCGGTCCACGTCCGTCATGACGTACTGGCCGAACGGCTTGAGGTCGGCGATGTGCGGGGTGCGGTCAGCGATGCGGTTGAAGTCGGACAGCTGCAGGTCCACGCCCGCCTCCCGGGCGATGGCGAGCAGGTGCAGCACGGCGTTGGTGGAGCCGCCGAAGGCCATGGTCACGGCGATCGCGTTCTCGAACGCGGGCTTGGTCATGATGTCCCGGGCCGTGATGCCCTGGCGAAGCATGTTCACCACGGCCTCGCCGGAGCGGCGCGCGAAGGCGTCACGGCGACGGTCCGCGGAGGGGGCGGCGGCGGAACCGGGCAGGGACATGCCGAGGGCCTCACCGATGGAGGCCATGGTGTTGGCGGTGTACATGCCGCCGCAGGCGCCCTCGCCCGGGGCGATGGACTTCTCGATGCGGAGCAGGTCCTCCTCGGACATGAGACCGCGGGCGCAGGCGCCGACCGCCTCGAAGGCGTCGATGATGGTCACCTGCCTCTCGGTGCCGTCGGTCAGGCGGGCCACGCCCGGCATGATCGAGCCTGCGTAGACGAACACGGACGCCAGGTCCAGGCGGGCGGCGGCCATGAGCATGCCCGGCAGCGACTTGTCGCAGCCGGCGAGCAGGACGGAGCCGTCCAGGCGCTCGGCCATCATCACGGTCTCCACCGAGTCGGCGATCACCTCGCGGGAGACGAGGGAGAAGTGCATGCCCTCGTGGCCCATGGAGATGCCGTCCGAGACGGAGACCGTGCCGAACTCCAGCGGATATCCACCGGCGGCGTGGACGCCGTCCTTCGAGGCCTGGGCGAGGCGGTCCAGGGAGAGGTTGCAGGGGGTGATCTCGTTCCAGGACGAGGCGATGCCGATCTGCGGCTTGCCGAAGTCCTCGTCCCCCATGCCGACCGCGCGGAGCATGCCGCGGGCGGCGGTGCGCTCCATCCCGTCGGTGACGTCGCGCGAGCGCGGCTTGATGTCGGGGGCGGCGGACGGGGTGCTGGGAGTCGACGCGGCGGAGTCCATGCCGCGGAGTCTAGTGAGCACGGCGCCACCGGGCCGACGCGACGTCCCCGTGTGACGGGTGCCGCAGCATGACACGCGCGGACGGGTCCGCGTACGTTGGGCCCATGGACACGCCCACCCTGCACAGACGGCTGCGCCGCGTCTTCGATGCGCGCGTGTTCAACCATGGCGACTACAACGTCGTCTACGGCCAGCCCTCGGGCTCCTCCTCCCCCCTCGTGATCGGCTACCGCCACCAGCCGCTCGAGATGCTGCTGTGCCCGTTCGACCCCACCTCCACCCCGGACGACCACGACCGCCGCGCGCCGGGCGTGGCCGAGGACGATCCGCACGGCCCGGTGACCGAGGCCTCCGCGGACCGCGCCGACGTCGTCGAGGTGGGGCTGGCCAACGTGGCCACCGTGGCGGACACGGGCAGCGGCTATCAGGTGGAGACCGTCACGGGCTTCCGGACGTGGTTCGACGTCCCGGAGCACACGCGGGTGCCGGTGGGCGACCTCACGGAGGACGGCACCGCGGAGCTCGACCAGGCCGAGGACGCCACCGACTTCCACGCCTTCATGACCGCCTTCATGGACGAGCTGGACCGCCTCTACGCGACCCCGGAGACGGACGCGACGGACGTCACGCCCCCCGATTTGCACGGCGTCTGAAACCCCTGGTAGGGTTTCACCTCGTTGCACGGCGCACCGGAGAGATCCGAGAGGCGGTGCGGCACCTGCACCTCTAGCTCAACCGGTAGAGCATCTGACTCTTAATCAGCAGGTTCCGGGTTCGAGTCCCGGGGGGTGCACCCACCGGAGCGAAGGCCCCGTCTCCACGGAGACGGGGCCTTCGTCGTCCCCGCTCCCCGCCCGGGCCCACCGTAGGCTGGGGCCCATGACCGACACGACCCAGCACCGCCTCCAGCCCGGCGACACGGCACCTGCGTTCACCCTCCAGGACCAGGAGGGCCGGCCCGTCTCGCTGCGCGACAGCGCGGGCAAGCACACGATCGTCTACTTCTACCCGGCCGCGTCCACGCCCGGCTGCACCACGCAGGCCTGCGACTTCCGGGACAGCCTCGCCTCCCTCACCGCGGCCGGCTACGTCGTCCTGGGGATCTCCCCCGACCCGATCGGCAAGATCATCCGATTCGCCGAGCAGGAGGGCCTGACGTTCCCCCTGCTCTCGGATGAGGACCACGCGGTGGCCGAGGCCTACGGCGCCTGGGGCGAGAAGAAGAACTACGGGCGGACCTTCGAGGGTCTGATCCGCTCCACGATCGTCGTCGGCCCGGACGGGAAGGTCACCCACGCGCAGTACAACGTGAAGGCGACCGGCCACGTGGCCCGACTGCGCCGCACCCTCGGCCTCGACGAGGCCTGATCCGCGCCCGCCGCACCCGGGCACCGCACGGTAGGATCGGGCCTCGCCCCGTGCGCGGGGTGTGCGCGGGCGTGGCGGAACTGGTAGACGCGCTGGATTTAGGTTCCAGTGTCCTGGACGTGGGGGTTCGAGTCCCCCCGCCCGCACTCCCCGGGCCCGCCCGATCCCGACGTCACCTGCCAGAGGAGGCCGCCATGCAGCCCACTCGCCGCGCCTTCCTCGGCGGGGGCCTGGGCCTGCTCGGCCTGGGCGTGGCCGGCTGCACGACGTCGCCCGCGGCGCCGTCCACCGCCGCCCCGATCTCCTCGGGACCGGGCCGGCTGCTCGTGGTCGGTGCCCCGGCGCGGGCGCTGACGCGGGATCCGGCCCGCGCGCTGGACGTCGAGTCCTTCCGTCTGATCCGCCAGGTCTTCGAGACGCTGCTCGGTGTGGACCCGGACACCGGCGCCCCCACGCCCCGCCTCGCCGAGCGGCACGAGGAGTCCGACGGTGGCCGCCTCCACACGTTCCACCTGGTCTCCGGGGTGGTGTTCGACGACGGCGAGCCGTGCGACGCCGCCGCCGTGGTCGCGAACATCGAGCGGTGGGCCGCCGCACCTGCGCCCGTGGACGGGACCGTCTCCCCGCCCTCCTCGTTCGTCTCGGCCTTCGGCGGATACGCCGGGGACGCGGACTCCGCCTTCGCCGGCGTCGAGGCGCACGGAGAGCTCGAGGTGCGGCTGCGCCTGCACTCCCCGCGCCGTCACCTCGCGGCCGCGCTGGCCTCGCCGGCCTTCGCGATCTCCTCGCCGGCCTCGTGGGACCGCACGGTCGACGTGGACGGCTCCGAGGTCACCACCCCCGCCGGCACCGGCCCCTACCGCTGGGCCGACGCCGCGGAGACCGCCGAGCTCACGCGCGCCCACCCGGGCGCCTCGGGCGCGACGATCCTGGTCCCCAGCGCCCGCCACCGCGGCTCCGATCCGGCGGCGTACCCGGTGGCCGTGCAGGCGTGGGGTCGGGCCTCCGTGCGCCTGCGGGAGCTGCGGCGCGGCACGGCGGACGTGATCGACGTCGTCGCCCCCGGCCAGCTGCGCCCCCTCGTCGAGGCCGGCACCCAGGTGCTGCCCCGGGACCCCCTGGGCGTGCTCTACGTGGGCATGAACCTGGACCACCCGCGCGTGCGCGCGCAGTACCTGCGCCAGGCGATCGCGTACGCGGTGGACCGCCCGCGCATCGCCGGCAGCGACGTCTTCCTCGAGGGCACCCGCCTGGCCCACGACCTCGTCCCCCCGTCCCTCGGCGTCGGCGACGAGGAGGCGCGGCGCTACGACGTCAACCCGGGCCGGGCCCGCGAGTTCCTCCGCCTGGCGGGATACGACGGGGAGCCGTTGGAGTTCCTCTACCCGGCCGGCACGGCCCGCCCCTCCCTGCCCGAGCCGGAGCGGGTCTACGCGATGGTCGCCCACGACCTCGGCGCGGTGGGGATGCACATCGTGCCCGTGCCCGTGCCGGAGGACCAGGACTACCTGCACGCCGTCGTCTCCCGGCCCACCCGAGCCCTGCACCTGATGGGCCGCACCGGCGACTATCGCGACCCGCACGCGTTCCTCGAGCCCTTCGCGCGCTCGGGCCGCGCCGAGACCGGCTACCGCAACCCGCGCGTCGTCGAGGACGTGGACGCGGCGGCGGCCGAGAACGACGACGACGCGCGCCGCGCCCTGTTCCGCCGCGTCGTCCGGGCCATGGCCCTCGACCTGCCGGCGCTGCCGCTGGTCTACCCGATCTCGGCCCTGGCCACCGGCCCACGCGTGGCCTCCTACCCGACGTCGCCGCAGCTGGACGAGCAGTTCTCGCGCGTCAGGCTGACCGAAGGCTGAACGCACCGGTAGTACAGTGGGGGATCACGGCGCCCGGCCCGACCGCCTCTGCTCGGCCTGGTCGCACTGCGCCCACCCGCCGTCGTTCTGCTTCAGGAGTTGACCGTGCCCACCACCTCGTCCACCGCCACCCACGACGTCGTCCTGATCGGCGGCGGCATCATGAGCGCCACCCTGGGCGTGCTGCTGCAGAAGCTCGAGCCCACCTGGTCCATCGCCCTGTACGAGAACCTCGACCAGGCCGGTCTGGAGTCCTCTGACCCGTGGAACAACGCGGGCACCGGCCACGCCGCCCTCTGCGAGCTGAACTACTCGCCCATGGACAAGAACGGCCGGGTGGACGTCACCAAGGCGCTGGGCATCAACGAGCAGTTCTGGATCACCCGCCAGTTCTGGTCCTCCCTGGTGGCGGACGGCACGCTCAAGGACCCCAAGTCCTTCATCAACCCGCTGCCGCACATGTCCTTCGTGTGGGGCGACGACCACGCCGACTACCTCCGCGCCCGCTACGAGGCCATGTCCGCCCAGCCGGTGTTCGCCGGCATGGAGCACAGCGAGGACCCGGAGCAGATCCGCGCCTGGGCCCCACTGCTGATCGAGGGCCGTGAGTCGGGCCAGCGCCTGGCGGCGTCCCGCAACACGGGCGGCACCGATGTGGACTTCGGCTCCCTCACCCGCCAGCTCGTCACGGCCATGGCCGGCGCCGGCGCCGAGGTGCGCTTCGGTCACAAGGTCACCGGACTCACCCGCGGCACGGACGGCCGCTGGGAGGTCAAGGTCAAGAACAAGGCCGCCGGCTCCGAGGTCGTGGACCGCGCCCGCTTCGTCTTCGTCGGTGCCGGCGGCGGCGCCCTGCCCCTGCTGCAGAAGTCCGGCATCCCCGAGATCAAGGGCTTCGGCGGCTTCCCGGTCTCCGGCCAGTTCCTGCGCTGCACGGACGAGTCCGTGGTCAACCAGCACATGGCCAAGGTGTACGGCCAGGCCGCCGTCGGCGCCCCCCCGATGTCCGTGCCCCACCTGGACACCCGGTTCGTCAACGGCAAGCGCTCCCTGCTGTTCGGCCCCTACGCCGGGTTCTCCACGAACTTCCTCAAGACCGGCTCCTACCTGGACCTGCCGCTGTCCGTGCGCCCGCACAACCTCACCACGATGCTGGACGTGGCCAAGGACAACGTGGACCTGACCAAGTACCTCGTGACCGAGGTGCTGAAGTCCCGGGACAAGAAGATCGACGCGCTGCACGAGTTCTACCCGGAGGCCGACGGCGGCGAGTGGGAGCTGATCACCGCGGGCCAGCGCGTGCAGGTGATGAAGCGCAAGGGCCGCTTCGGCGGCGTCCTGCAGTTTGGCACCGAGGTCGTCACCCACGCGGACGGCTCGCTCGGCGGCCTGCTCGGCGCCTCGCCGGGCGCCTCCACCGCGGCCCCCATCATGGTGAAGCTGCTCGAGCACTGCTTCCCCGCGAAGATGGCCGGCTGGGACGGCACGCTCAAGGAGCTCATCCCGTCGCTGGGCCACACGCTCAACGACGACCCGGCGCTGCTGGACGAGGTCCGCACCGTCACGGACGCCGCACTGAAGCTGGCCTGACGCCCCGATGGGAGCGCTCGCACGGTTCTCACTCGGCCGGCGGGCGCTCGTGGCGCTCGTCACCGTGTTCATCGCGGTGTTCGGCGTCCTCTCCGCCGGGCAGCTCAAGCGGGAGCTGATCCCCCCGCTCGAGCTGCCCGTCATCTCCGTCTCGACGCTCTACCCGGGGGCGTCCCCCGAGGTCGTGGACGCGCAGGTGGGCGAACCCCTCGAGACGGCCCTGCAGGCCGTGGAGGGCCTCGAATCCTCGCGGTCCACGTCGCAGTCCGACTTCAACGCGGTCCAGCTGGAGTTCGCCTACGGCACCGACCTGAACCGGGCCCGGTCCCAGGTGGACCGGGTGGTCGCCAACCTGGGGCCGCAGCTGCCGGAGGAGGCGGAGACCTCGTCCTTCGCGGGCTCCGTCTCCGACTTCCCCGTGGTCTTCCTCGCCCTGTCCGGGGACGAGGACCTCAACACCCTGCGCCGCCGCGCCGAGGACGTCCTGGCCCCGCGGCTGCAGAAGATCGACGGCGTCCGCGGCGCCGACGTCCTCGGCGGCACGGACGAGAACGTCTCCGTGGTCCCGGACCCGGCCGCGCTCGCCGCCGCCGGGCTGACCACCTCCGACATCACCGACGCACTCGAGGAGAACACCGGCCTCTTCCCCGTCGGCCAGGTCACCGAGGGCGCGACCACCTATCCCGTCCAGGCGGGCTCCGCCGTCGAGGACCTCGAGGGCCTGCGCGGGATCGTCGTCGCTCCCTCCGGGGACGGCGAACCGCGCACCCTGGACGAGGTCGCCGACGTCTCCCTCGTGGCCGCGGCCCCCACGTCCCTGACCCGCACCAACGGGGTGCCGACGCTGTCCGTCTCCGTGACCGCGACCCCGGACGCCGACCTCGTGGCGGTCTCGCAGGCCGTGCGCGACGCCCTGCCGGAGCTGGCGTCCCTGGTGGGCGGCGGCGCGGACCTGATCGTGGTGTTCGACCAGGCCCCGTTCATCCAGCAGTCCATCGACACGCTGTTCCAGGAGGGCCTGCTGGGCCTGGCGTTCGCCGTGCTGGTGATCGCCGTGTTCCTGCTCTCGGTGCGCTCCACCCTCGTCACCGCCGTGTCCATTCCGCTGTCCCTGCTGGCCGCCCTCATCGGGGTGGCGGCCTTCGGCTACTCCCTCAACACGCTGACGCTCGGGGCGCTGACGATCTCGATCGGCCGGGTCGTGGACGACGCGATCGTGGTGGTGGAGAACATCCGCCGGCACCTCAGCCTGGGCGCCGACCGGCGCACCGCGATCCTGGACGGCACGCGCGAGGTCGCCACCGCGATCACCGCCTCCACCCTGGTCTCCGTGGCCGTGTTCCTGCCCATCGCCTTCGTGGGCGGCCTGGCCGGTGAGCTGTTCCGGCCCTTCGCCGTGACCGCCACGGTCGCCCTGCTGGCCTCCCTCGTCGTCGCCCTGACGATCGTGCCGGTGCTGTGCTGGTGGTTCCTGCGCGCCCCACGGCGCGGGGCCGAGACCGCGGCCGCGCCCGCCGTCGCCGGCGACCGGCCCGTGGCGGCCGGCGGATGGCTCACGCGGGCCTACCGCCCGGTGCTGCGCTGGACGCAGCGGCACACCGTGGTCACACTCGCCGCCGCCCTGGCGCTGCTGGCCGGTACGGCCGCGCTGGTCCCGCTGATCCCCACGAACCTCCTGGGCGACTCGGGACAGAACTCGTTCGTCGTCACGGCGGAGCAGGAGCCGGGGGCGTCGCTGGAGACGACGGCCGCCGCCGCCGAGCGCATCGAGCGGGTGCTGCTGGACACCGACGGCGTCGAGACGGTCCAGTGGACGGCCGGCACCGCCGCCGGTCCGATGGGGGCCTTCGGCGGCTCCTCGGCGGAACGGGCGCGGTTCACGGTGGTGACCGACCCGGATGCGGATCAGGTGGCCCTTCAGGACGGGGTGCGCGCCGAGCTCACGGGTCTCGACGGCGTGGGCGACGTGTCCGTCTCCACGCAGCAGGGGCCGAGCGGCGGCCAGGACATCGAGGTGTCCGTCTCCGCCCCCGACCCGCAGACCCTCACCGCGGCCGCCAGCCAGGTCGCCCAGGCGCTGCAGCCCGTCGAGGGTGCCCGCGAGGTGACGACGCCGGCCTCGGACCTGCGCCCGACGTTCCAGGTGGACGTGGACACCGTCGCCGCCGCCCGGCTCGGCCTGACCGAGGAGGCGGTGGCCGGCCAGGCCGCCGCCGCCCTGCAGGCCGTGCCCGTGGGCGAGGTCCGCTTCGGGTTCGAGAGCTTCGCGGTGCAGCTGGGTGACCCGGAGCCGGTCGAGTCCCTCGACGCCCTGCGCCAGGTGCCTGTGGAGACGGCGGAGGGACCCGTGCCGCTGGCCGACCTCGCCGAGGTCTCGCGCGTGTCCGTGCCCGCCCGGGTGACGTCCTCGAACGGCGAGCGGACCGCCGTCGTCACGGTGACCCCGGACGACGAGGACCTCGGGGCCGTCTCACGCCGGGTCACGCAGGCCGTGGCGGAGCTGGACCTGCCCGAGGGCGTCACCGCGGCCGTGGGCGGCGCGGCGGAGCAGCAGGCGCAGACGTTCCGGGACCTCGGGCTGGCGTTGCTGGCCGCCGTGGCGACCGT
This sequence comes from Micrococcus sp. PSi08, assembly GCF_054960655.1. Classification (NCBI taxonomy): domain Bacteria; kingdom Bacillati; phylum Actinomycetota; class Actinomycetes; order Micrococcales; family Micrococcaceae; genus Micrococcus; species Micrococcus sp. PSi08. The sequence continues at coordinate 106,897 of NZ_JBHNYP010000003.1, forward strand.
GTACGTCGTGCTGGTGGCGACGTTCAACTCGCTGCGCCAGCCGCTCGTGCTGCTCGTGTCGATCCCCTTCGCCGCCACGGGCGTGTTCCTGGCGCTGCTGGCCACCGGCACGCCCCTGGGACTGTCCACGATGATCGGGCTGCTCATGCTGGTGGGCATCGTGGTGACGAACGCGATCGTGCTGATCGACCTGATCAACCAGTACCGACGCGACCGCGGAATGCCCTTGGACGAGGCCATCGAGGTGGGCGCGCTCAACCGCGTGCGCCCGGTGGTGATGACGGCCCTGGCCACCGTCCTGGCCATGACCCCGATGGCCCTGGGCGTCACGGGGCACGCGGGGTTCATCTCCCAGCCCCTCGCGGTGGCCGTGGTGGGCGGCCTGGTCTCCTCCACCCTGCTCACCCTCGTGCTCGTGCCCGTGCTGTACCGGCTCACCGAGGTCCGCGGGGAGCGCCGCCTGCAGGAGGAGCGCCGTGTCGCGGCCGCATGGGAGGCGCAGCGCGTCGCGGCCGAGCGGGCGGCCAAGCAGGAGCGCCGGGCCGAGCAGGGAAGCGCGGCCCCGTCCGAGCTCGACGCCGGACGCCTCGGCCGACTCCGGCAGCGCCTCCGCCGGCGGTGGCGCCGGGCCTGACCGCTCACGCGTGGCGCGGGCCGGGGCGGCGGGGCGCACCCCCGCCGCTCAGGCGCCGTCGTGCACCGCGAGGCTCGAGCCGCGCCGGTCCTTGCGCACCTCGAGGCGCACGCCGATCTCCTGCCTCATCCGTTCGACGTGGGAGACGAGGCCCACGGTCCGGCCACCGGTCCGCAGGGTGTCCACGACGTCCAGGACGTCGTCGAGGGTGTCCGCGTCGAGCGAGCCGAAGCCCTCGTCCACGAAGAGCGTGTCCAGTTCGATGCCGCCGGCTTCGGCCTGCACGGTGTCCGCGAGCCCCAGGGCGAGGGCGAGGGAGGCCATGAAGGTCTCGCCGCCCGAGAGCGTGGCCGGGTGGCGCGTCTCGTCCACGTAGTGGTCCCGGATGACGAGTTCGAGGCCCTTGTTCCCGCGCCCGCCCACGGCGTCGGAGTACTCGATCGAATACCGCTGGTCCGTCATGGCGAGCAGACGCTCGGTGGCCGCGGCGGCGACCTCCTCGAGCCGCCCGGCGAGGACGTAGCTCGTCAGCGGCATCTTGAGCAGGTTCTCCCCGCCGCCGCGGACGAGGTCGAGCAGCCCCCGCACCCGCGTGTGCTCGGCGATGAGCCCGGCGGACCGCTCCAGGACCTCGGTCAGGGCGGCCGACTGGCGGCGCACCGTGGCGACGAGTGAATCGAGTCGCCCGACCGCCGTCGCCCGGGACGAGCTCGCGGCCTCGGCCGCGGCGAGCGCCTCGGCGGCGGCGCGGGTCTGCTCCTCGGTCGGCGGCTCGACGCCCGCCTCGGCGAGGGCGCGGCCCCGGCGGACGGGCTCGCTCGCCTCGAGCTCGGCGAGGCGGGCCCGTTCGGCGTCCCACTCCTGCACGGCGGCCGTGCGCGCGGCGGCCTCCGTCTCCTCGAGGCGGGCCGCGCGCGCCGCGTCGACGTCGTCGAAGCGCTGTTCGGCCAGCGCGGCGGTGAGCGCCTGGCCGGTCTCGTCGGCGACCGCCCGGGCGCGCGCGTCCTCGTCCTGCGCCGCAGCGAGGGCGGCCAGGACCCGGCGTGCGGCGGTGACCTGGTCGCGGCGGGTGTCGAGGGTCTCGGCGTCACCGCGGGCGGCCTCGACGGCGTCCCGCAGCTCGGTCAGCCGGGCGGCACGGTGGGCGGCGGCCTCGGCGAGCCGACCGTCCTCGGCCGCGAGCGCGGCGGCGGTCTCGTCGGCCCCGGCGAGCGTCTTCTCGGCGGCGGTCAGCCGGCGGCGGTCCGCGGCGAGGTCCTTCGCCGCTTGGTCCAGCGCGGCCCGTTCGGCCTCGGCGCGCTCGAGCGCCTCTCGCGCGGCCTCGGGTGCGAGCCCAGCGGCGGCCTCGCGCGCCGTGCGGAGGGTCTGCTCGGCGGCGCGCAGGGCGGTCTCGGCGTCGGTCGCGGCCCGGTCGGCCGCGGTCCGGGCCTGCTCGGCGTCCCGCACGTCCGCCTCGGTCACCGCGGTGTCCGCGGTGGCGGCCGGGGCCGGGTGCTCGGGCGAGCCGCACACGGCGCACGGCTCGCCGGGCACGAGCCGCTCCGCCAGTTCGGAGGCGGCCTGCTCGTACCGGGCACGCAGCAGACCGACGTGCCGTTCGGCGGCCTCGCGTCGCCGCTCCTGTGCCTCCCGGTGGGCCCGGGCCGCGGTCTCGACCTCGACGGCGCGGGCGGCCGCGGCCTCGGCGGCCGTGCGGCGCGCGGCGGCCTCGGACACGGCGCGGTCCACGGCCTCCCGGGCGCCGAGACGCTCGGTGCCGCGTTCGACGGCCGCGCGGTGTGCCGCGACGGCCGCCTCACGCTCGGGGCGGGACTCGACCAGGGCGGCACGGTCGCGGTCGATCTCGGCCCGCCGCTCCGCCGCGGCGGCCGCCTCCTGCTCCAGCTCGCGCATCCGGTCACGGTCCCGAACCGCGCGCGCCACCGCCTCCGCGGCGCGCTCGGCCTCCCCCAGCGCCTGGCGGGAGGCGGGCGTGTCGGCGGCCCCGTCCGCCCGGGCGGCGGCGAGCCACGCCGCCGCGGTCGGCTCGTCCTCGACGTGCGCCAGGGCCTGCGTCACCGCCTCCGACGCGGTGCCGGCGGCGTCCGCCGCCGCGGTGGCCCGCTGCGCGGCGGTGAGCACCCGCCCGGCGCGCTCATGGGCGTCGACGGCGCGGCGCCGCGCGGCGGCGGTCTCAGCCTCGGCGTCGTGGTCGCGTCGACGGCGCCCCCACGCCTCGGCCGCGGCCAGGTCCCGCCCGCGGGTCTCCAGCTCACGCGCCGTCACCCGAGCCTGCTGCTCGGCGGCGCGGGCCGTGGCGAGGCCGGCCCGTGCGTCCTCGTGCGCGCGACCCGCGCGCTCAGCGGCGAGGGCGAGCAGCCGCTCGTCCGTGTCCGGTGACGGCTCCGGCGCATGCCAGTCCGGGCCGAGCGCCTCGTGGAGCGCCTCGGCCAGCTGTGCCCGCGCGGTCCGGGCCACGTCCGCGTCCACGGCCACCGCGGTGTCCAGCCGGGCCGTCTCGACGCGCAGGTGCTCCTCGACGCCGTCGAAGCGCTGCGTGCCGAAGAGCCGCCGCAGCAGGACGCGGCGCTCATCCGACTTCGCGGTGAGGAACTGGGCGAACTGTCCCTGGGGCAGCAGGACCACCTGCATGAACTGCTCGGCGTCCAGGTGCAGGACGGCCGCGATCTGCTGGCCGACCTCGTCCGCCCGGGTGAGCGGCGCCGTCCATTCCCCGTCCACGCGTTCCCGCAGGGAGACCGTGGCCGGCGTGGTGACGGTGGCGCCGCCCGCCGCGCTGCGTCTCCGGCGGGGCCGCTCGTGCTTGGGCGAGCGGACCACCTCGAAGCGCCGGCCCTGCACGGTGAACTCGACCTGCACCTCGGGGATCACCGCGCCGGGCTCGCGCAGCGTGGTCACGAGCGACTCGGCCGACCGTCCGCCCGGCACGGTCCCGTAGAGGGCGAAGCACAGCGCGGCCAGCACCGTGGACTTGCCCGCGCCGGTGGGCCCGTCCAGCAGGAACAGGCCGGACGCGTTGAGCCGGTCGAAGTCGACGTCCTGCGCCTGGGCGTAGGGCCCAAGCCCCTCCAGGCGCATCCGGTGGATCCTCATGCGCGCACCTCCGCCGCGCGGGCGGCCTCGAGGGCCTCCCGCAGCAGGTCCCGCTCGGCCTCGCTGGCCGGCCGCTGCCGGACGTGGTCCACGAAACCGACCGCGAGCGCGTGGTCCGAGGGCGCCTGCCGCAGGACCTGGGCGTAGGTCCGCTCCCGGGCCCGCCTCCCGCCGGCCGGTTCGTGGCGGAAGACGAGCACGGAGGGGAACCGGGTCTTCAGGCGCTCCAGGGCCCGCTCGGGGCGTTCGTCGTCGGTGACGGTGACCTGCACCCAGCACTGCTCCGCCCACGCGAACTCCGGGGACTCCAGCAGGTCCTCGATCGGCCCGGACAGCACCGCCAGGCGCCGCCCGGCGCCCCAGTCCACGGCCTCGACGTCGGTGACGGTCCCGCCCGTGACGTGGACGAGCCAGCCGCCCTTGCGGTGGCCCGCCTCGGCGAAGGAGTACGGCAGCGGAGAGCCGGAGTACCGCACGTGCTCGGCCAGCCGCTGCCGGCCGTGCAGGTGGCCCAGGGCCGCGTAGTCGAGCCCGTCGAACACGGAGACCGGCACCTGCCCCAGCGTGCCCACCAGCATCTCGGGCGGGGCGTCCGGCTCGACGTGCTCCCCCTCGCCGATGTCCCGTTCGGACTCGGAGCCGTGGCCCCCGGCCGCGAACAGGTGGGCCAGCACGACGCCGGCCACCGGCTCCGGCGCCTCGGCGCGGCGGGCGGCCAGATCGGCGTGGACACGGCGGACCGCCTCCGTCAGCACGGCCGTGTGGTGGGGCGCCACGCCCCAGGCAGGTCCCTGGTGACGCGGTTCGAGGTAGGGGATGCCGTAGACGGCCACGGTCTGGCCTGCGCCGCCGTCGATCCCGGGCTCGGTGAGCAGCACCGGGCGGTCCAGGTCCGCGGCGTCCGCGCGCACGTGCACGCCCGCGGCCGCCAGGAGTCCGCCGCCGAAGCCGAGGCGCACCGCCGAGTCGTGGTTGCCGCTCGTGAGCACCACCTGGGCGCCGGCCGCGTGCAGCCGGGAGAGCGTCCGGTCCAGCAGCCGGACGGCGTCCGTCGGCGGCAGCGCGCGGTCGTACACGTCCCCTGCCAGCAGGACGGCGTCCACGCCGCGCTCCGTCACGGTCGCGACCAGGGCGTCCAGGACCTCCTCCTGGGCCTCGAGCAGCCCGGTGCCGTGGAACGACCGGCCCAGATGCCAGTCCGAGGTGTGCAGCAGGATCATGCGGCCCACTCTAGG